>JADLDZ010000072.1 GCA_020846375.1 Nitrospirales bacterium
GGCGAGGCGCTGATTTCGGCTCCGTCTTGAGGAATTCTCTCTTGAATACGTAGCCTCTCATTGACGATAGAAGAGATTTCCACCTTCTCTCTCTCCTTTGGAAAAATCATATTCCTTTTTCATCTGTTTGCCTCCCTATAGTGCATTGTTTCATGATCGACGTATTTTTGCAAGCGTGGCGCGTAGCTTCTCCCTCATCGTTAAAAAGACCAAGCTGATTGAACCTCTTTGGACTCGAAAACTGCGGTATGAGGTCCGCTAAAAATGCGGCATCGACACTGCCTAGCTCCCGTGGCTCGAGTTTATGAAGCCCGCCGCCGTAGACGCGTCCTTCGCCCAATAGCTCAGCCGGCGCAATTTGATTAAGTCTCTCCCAAATACTACGAATAAGGGTTAAATTTTTGTCGAGTGTGCGCATGAGCGGCGCCGTAGGGTACATTGCTAGATACACGTTTGCCACAGTGGCACGAGACTTGTTGAGAATGAAGCGGAAGGGACGACCGTTCCTCGTGTCGCCGCGGCCAAGGTATGTGCAAACGATCGGTGCCGCTGGGCGGTGCTCCTGGATGTACCACGGCGAGCGGTGGCTACAAAGATACCGTTGGTGAAGCTTGCGCGCCTTGCCTTCCTGGAGATAGGCGAACAGGGTGGGAAAGCACTTTTGGATTTCTTCTTCGGAGAGTGTCGTATCGAGGAGGAATAGGCGGCGCTCAATATCAGGGGAGCCGTCCTCCCTTGGCCTGACTTCGTCTTGCACAAGATGGCGTGGGCCTGGAAGGATGGGCGTGAAGGCCTCCACTGGTAACCCCCGTAAGGCAATCTCCTCTTCGGAGAGAATGAAGTAGCTGTTGTCTCCCGTGGCGAGGCCTCGCTTTATTTGGAATAAGTCTGAAAGTGTATGGATGCCGGAGTGGCTGCGCACGTCGGAAGCGGGAAAGCGTGTCCATTTTGGCTCACGCCCAAGAGCGAGGGATGAAACAGAGCGGGAAATTGCTGGCTCAAAGAGCGTGCCTCCGAAAGTGAACTTCACTTCGTGGCCGGCGGGCGGGGGAGTGTTGCGGAACCATACGATGGCCGAAGAGACGAGTGCATCGGTGAATTGTACATCGTTTGGGTCGAAGCGGTGGATATGCAGAAGCGTAACGCGGTCGAGGAGGTACCGCTTCACGGCCTGGCCATAGTTCACGTCCATGAACTCGCTTGGAATCAGCCAGCCGGTGACGCTGTCGGCGGCCATCCACGCATGAGCAAGACCGAGAAAGTGGCAATAGAGGCCAGCAAGGCCACTGATCTGCATGCCACTGGCCTGCTTTGTGCGGAGCTGCAAGCGAGCCTTTTCGCTGTTTTGGAGATGATGATGCCGCACGTAGGGCGGATTACAGATGACGACGTTGAAGCGGGGAATAGGCGCGGCGCGCGTGAAGTCAGCGAGTTCCAGAGCTAGACCGTTGTCATGCCAAAGCTCCGATGCTGGCTTGCCGTAGTGAGGGTCAATCTCGAAGCCAAGGGCCTCAGCGATGCGCTTTCTTGGGAAGGCTTTTAAGAGCGCTGAGTAAAACGAGCCGGTACCGGCAGCTGGGTCGAGAAAGTGTACCTTTGCGTCCGGAGGCAGAAGGGTCGCCGCGTACCGGAGAATGTCCTCAGCCAGTGCGGTTGGCGTAGCAAACTGGCCGAGACGATTACGTTCGGCCTGGGTCTTCTGGCCATCAAGGGAGGCTTGCAGCACGAGGCGCTGACTTTCTGTCACGTCGATGTTCCGGCTCATACTCATAATCCGAACTTGGCGAGGTCGTCAATGCGGTGTTCCCATACCCAGTCGATGCCCTCGGCCGCCTCGTATCCAAGATAGCCGCTGTCGAAGTAGCCGCAAAGAAAAAGATTGAACTGCACCTTTTTCTTCCCGTAGGTGCTGCGAAGCTGCGCTATCTTCACGGCCTCCTCCTTGCGCCGCTTGTTGGTGTTGGTGAAATCGCCTGCTGATTTTGCCTCAAAGAAGATTGGAAAGTTGCCCTTCCTCGTTGCTTTCGGGCTGATGACAGCATCGATGGGGATGATGACGCTCTGGATGCCGCCTTCGAGTTTCACGGGCACGTTCATGCGGAAGCTGAATGTGCCGGGCGGCATCGCATCAAACTTTGCCCCGTCGCAGCCGTGGAGTTGCCTGTAATTGTGGGCTTCAAGCCATGCCTTGATAGCCGCAAGCTGACGTTTCTCCTGGGCGTTGCGGATAATGGGATTTGCAACTGCGCCGCAGAGTCGGTCGGCAACGATGGTCGCTGCACGATGGACCTCTATCTCGGACGGAGATGGCTCCTTGCGAGAGAGCCATACGAAGATATCCGGATCGGCCATTCTCTCGATGACGGTGGCGATTTTTGCAAGTTCGGTGTCAATAGTGGCTGCGGCCATGCGCACGGGGAGCTTCTTTTCGATCTCCATACACTTGACGAGATTAGAGGAGATCCCCGAAAGGCCGATAAGTCGGTCAACCGCAAGAGGCGGGCAAGTTGACATGCGGAGCGTTGGCAAGATCTCCGGATACTTCTCCATTATTGCGGGCTGTATATTTGTAAGATTATCCGTGAAGCGAAGTGCGGCCTCTACGTCTCTCGTCGTCTGAATCCGTGTCTCACGAAAAGCCTTCGGCGCGAACTGCAGGAACCATTCGTTGTACATATCAACTGATTGAGCGATGTCGGCTTTCCAGTGACTTGGCTTATCTCGGTTAACTGCCATTTGATTCCTTAACTGCCCGTCTACCTGCTTACATTATTAATTGGGTTTGTCCTGTGCTTTGGCATATTCTATCGCGCCTTGTTATTATTGTCAATAATTTGGGAAACGAAACCTATTGAAATGTAATGGTACTGCTCTGCATATTCATAAATCCGATTTTTCAGAAATACGCATAATGCTCGGTGTTTCCAAGACTGATTGCATTGTGCATCACTTGCGAAGAGTTGGCCACTGGTGTAATCTTACCGTTTCTCGCCGAGAATTGTTGAGAGCGTATTCAGGAGAAAGGGAGAGGTGCACCGCAGGGGATACCCCGAGCACACTACCTGACAACCAGCTGAATAAAAAGGAAAATTATGCAAATCTTCCTCCTTCCGGGGCTTCCCCCTTTCCATTTGACTAAATACCTCCGGTAGCGGTACAATTTTCCATGCAGCACGCAGATTTCGTTCCCCTCCATTTGCATACTGAATACAGCCTCCTGGACGGCGCCATCAAGATCAACGAACTGGTAGAACAGGCAGCCGCTTTCAAGATGCCTGCCGTCGCCATCACCGACCACGGGAACCTTTTCGGCGCCATCGAATTCTACAAGAAAGCGATCAAGGCGGGGATAAAGCCCATCATCGGGTGCGAGATCTACGTGGCCCCCGGGAGCCGTCTCGACCGGGGCAAGACGAGCATTGACGGCAATGAGGAGGCGGCTTTCCATCTTATTCTCCTTGCGCGGGACTCCTCCGGGTACCGGAACCTCACCACCCTCGTTTCGAAGGCGTACCTGGAGGGCTTTTATTACAAACCGCGCATCGACAGGGACCTTCTCGAACAATACAGCGGGGGACTTATCGGCCTCTCGGCATGCCTGAAGGGGGAGGTGCCCTACTATCTCCAGCGGGGCAACCTGGACAAGGCGCGGGAGGTCGCCCTCCATTACAAGCATATCCTGGGTCCGGAGAACTACTATTTCGAGATACAGCATAACGGCCTTTCGGAACAGGAGGAGGTGAACGGAAAGCTCATCGAGCTAGCACGGGACCTCCATATCCCCCTCGTGGCCACCAACGACTGCCACTATCTCCGGAGGGACGACGCACGGGCCCATGACATCCTCCTCTGCATCCAGACGGGCAAGACCGTCAAGGACGAGAGGAGAATGAGGATGTCCACCGACGAATTCTACTTCAAATCCCCCGAGGAGATGAAGACCGCCTTCAGCGACCTCCCCGAGGCGATCGGGAATACGCGGGTGATCGCGGAGAGGTGCAATCTCGAGTTCACCCTGGGAAAGAGCCTGCTGCCGCGGTATGAGCTCCCCCACGGCGTCACCCCCGAACACTACCTCGAAGAGCTTGCCGTAAAGGGTCTCACCATGAAGTGCAAAGGCACTCCGCCCCCGGAGTATATCGACCGCCTCCGCCTGGAGCTCCAGGTGATCAGGAAGATGGGCTACTCCTCGTATTTCCTCATCGTGTGGGATTTCATCAACTACGCCCGGAAGAACGGCATCCCGGTGGGGCCGGGAAGGGGTTCTGCAGCGGGGAGCCTCGTCGCCTATTGTCTGGAAATCACCGAAATCGATCCTATCAGATACAACCTCCTCTTCGAGAGGTTCCTCAACCCCGAGAGGGTGAGCATGCCCGATATCGACGTGGACTTCTGCAAGGACAGGAGGCCGGAGGTCATCACGTACGTGGCGGAAAAATACGGTGCGGACCATGTCTCCCAGATCATTACCTTCGGGACCATGGCGGCGAAGGCGGCCATCAGGGACGTGGGCAGGGTCATGGATGTGCCCTATGCCGAGGTGGACCGGATCGCAAAACTCGTTCCGAACAACGCGAGCCTTGACGACGCCATCAAACTGGAGCCCCAACTGAAGGAGCTGTACGATACCAACCCCACGGTAAAGGACCTCGTGGATATTGCGAAGAGGCTGGAAGGCCTCTCACGCCACGCCTCCACCCATGCCGCCGGCGTGGTTATCGCGCCGGAGCCGCTGACCGAGTTCATGCCCCTCTACAAGAACCCGGCGGAAGAGGTGGTGACCAGCCAGTTCGATATGGGCTCCGTGGAGAGCGTGGGGCTTCTGAAGTTCGACTTCCTCGGCCTGAAGACCCTCACCATCCTGCAGAGGACCGTGGAGTTCATCCGGCAGCAGGGGGGAGAGATCGTCCTCCCCGAGATCCCCCTGGAGGACGGGAAGACCTATGCCCTGCTGGGCGCCGGGGATACCACCGCCATCTTCCAGCTCGAAAGCGACGGTATGCGCGATATCCTCGTCAAGATGCAGCCCAACCGGTTCGAGGACCTCATCGCCCTCGTGGCGCTGTACCGCCCCGGCCCCATCGGCAGCGGGATGATCGACGACTTCATCAAGCGGAAGCGGGGAGACACGGAGGTACAGTACGACCTTCCCCAGTTGAAGGAGATCCTCGACGAAAGCTACGGGGTCATCCTCTACCAGGAGCAGGTCATGCGCATCGCCAACAGGATAGCGAATTTCTCCCTGGGGCAGGCTGACCTCCTCCGGAGGGCCATGGGGAAGAAGAAGCCGGAGGAGATGGAGAAGCAGAAGGAGGTCTTCATCAGCGGCGCCGTCGCGAACAACATCCCCGAGAGGAAGGCTGCGAAGCTTTTCGAGCTCATGGCCTTCTTCGCGGAGTACGGGTTCAACAAGTCTCATTCCGCGGCATATGCCTATCTGGCCTATCAGACCGCCTATCTGAAGGCGCACTACCCGGTGGCGTTCCTCGCGGCGAACCTTACGGCGGATATGGGGGATACCGACCGGATCGTCAAGCTCATCAACGAATGCAGGAACATGGCGATCGAGGTGCTCCCTCCCGATATCAACGAGAGCGAGAGGGAGTTCAAGATCGTGGGCAACTCCATACGCTTCGGGCTCGAAGCGGTGAAGGGAGTGGGTTCGGCGGCCATCGAGATCATCATCGACGAGAGGCGAAACGGGCCTTTTACCGCGTTCGAGGAGTTCCTGTCCCGGGTGGACAATAAGAAGGTGAATAAAAAGGTGGTGGAGAGCCTCATCAAGGCGGGGGCATTCGACTCCCTCTGCCGGGAAGGCGGCGCCTCCCCGGAGTATGCGCGGGCGAAGGCGATGGATGTCTTCTCCGCCCCCGGCCGTACCAGGGACAAGGGGCCGGGGCTCTTCGGGGATATGGAGCCGGCGGCCGATACGGTGCAGCCCTGGGACGAGAAGGCGCTGCTGGGCTATGAGAAGGAGGCGCTCGGTTTCTATATTTCGGGGCATCCCCTGTCGCGCTACCGGCGGACGCTGGCGTCCATGTCGGTGGACCCGATCTCCCGCATCGGCGACAGGGAGGACAGGGCGGACGTCTGCGTTGCGGGGATCATCAACGATATGAAGAGCAAGGCGAAGGAGAAAGGGGTCACCGCCTTCCTGAGTCTCGAGGACGAGACCGGAAATTGCGATGTGCTGGTCTTCCCCGACCTGTACCGGAAGTACGGCGAGATCCTGAGGAAAGGCAGCCTGGTGATGGTGCGGGGGCAGGTCTCTGCCGCGGAAAAAGGGGCGAAGGTGATGGCCCGGGAAATACAGGATCTGACGGATATGGAGGTGAACGAGAAGTACGAAGTGAGCCTCCTGGCGGACGATCCCGGGGATGCGATGGCGAAGATACGGAGCATCGGCAGCCTGATGGGTGTTGCCTCCAACGGAAGAGACAATGTATCATTATTCTTCCGGATTTTTTTTCCCGATTGCTGCGTTCTTATCGCATCGCAGTGCAAGCCGTCCGCCGGTTTCATGACGGAGGTGGAAAAGATCACCGGGGAGAAGGTGAAGGTATATTGAAAAGGGGCATCTCCCTCCTCGGCGAAGCACCTGCCGGGGGAGGGAAAGGTGTGCATTCTATACATATTCGGAGTGGAGCAGGGGGATATGGGGTATTACCTGGAGTTTGAAAAGCCGCTGGAGGAGCTCGAGACGAAGATCGGCGAGCTGAAGAGGCTCTCCGACGGGAACGAAGAAATAGACATTACCGCCGAGATCAAGCGCCTCGAAAAGAAGGCGAAGGAGCTGCGCTCCGATATCTTCTCGAATCTCACCCCCTGGCAGAAGACCCTGCTGGCGCGCCATCCCGAAAGGCCCTACACCCTCGATTATATCTCCCTCATCGTCGAAGACTTCGTGGAGCTGCACGGAGACAGGCGGTTCGCCGACGATCCTGCCATTGTGGGGGGAGTGGGGAAAATAAACGGGACCCCCGTGGTCATTGTCGGACACCAGAAGGGCAGGGGGATCAAGGAGAGGATCCAGCGGAATTTCGGGCAGCCCAACCCGGAGGGGTACCGGAAAGCGCTGCGGCTCATGAGGATGGCGGAGCGCTTCAAACGGCCTCTGGTCACCTTTATCGATACCCCGGGCGCCTATCCCGGGATCGGGGCGGAGGAGCGGGGCCAGGCGGAAGCCATCGCGACCAACCTGATGGAAATGTCGAAGCTGAAGATCCCCATTGTTTCCATTGTGATCGGGGAGGGCGGAAGCGGCGGCGCCCTCGCCCTGAGCGTTGCCGACAGGCTTTACATGCTGGAGCTCTCGGTCTACTCCGTTATCTCTCCCGAAGGGTGCGCCGCCATTCTCTGGAGAAAGAACGGCGACCTCTCCGCCGAGGATTTTTCGCGGGCTGCGGATGCTCTCAAGCTCACTGCGCAGGATCTGAAAACCTTCAGGATCATCGACGACATCATCCCCGAACCCCTGGGTGGAGCGCACCGGGACCCCGAAGCCGCGGCAAAGAGGATCGCCGAATGCATTACGAAGACACTGGAGACACTGCGCGCGAAAAATCCGGGAAAACTGGTGGAAGAGCGGTACAAACGGTTACGAAAGATAGACAGTCTTACTCAAACAGCGCAGTAACGAAGTCCTCGGTAGAAAAGTCCTTCAGATCGTCGACCCCTTCGCCGATGCCGATCAGCCGCACCGGGATCCCCACCTCCTTCTTGATGGCGAAGATGATGCCCCCCTTCGCGGTTCCGTCCAGCTTGGTCAGGGCGATTCCGGTGATCCCCACTGCCTCGTTGAAAATTCGGACCTGCCGGAGGGCGTTCTGTCCGGTGGTGGCGTCCAGCACCAGCAGGATCTCGTGGGGTGCGTCCGGGAGGGCCTTCTTGATGACGCGGTTGATCTTCTTCAGCTCTTCCATGAGGGGGCTCTTGGTGTGCAGCCTTCCTGCGGTGTCGATGATCACCACATCGGTGCCCCGCGATTTGGCGGCTTCCACGGCATCGAAGGCCACGGCGGCGGGGTCGGAACCGCTCTGGTGCTTCACGAGGTCGGCCCCGGTGCGCCGGGCCCAGATCTCGAGCTGCTCGATCGCTGCGGCCCTGAAGGTGTCCGCAGCGGCGATGATGACGGAGTTCCCCTCGGCGATGAAGCGGGAGGCGAGCTTGCCGATGGTGGTGGTCTTGCCCACTCCGTTCACCCCCACCGTAAGGATGACGAAAGGCCTTTCCCCGAAAAGGACAAGGGGCTGGGACCTGCCGAGGAGGGCTGTCATTTCCCCCTTCAGACAGGTCGTAACGTCGTCGGAACTCCTGATCTCTCCCGCCCGGACCTTGCTCCGCAGCAGGTCGGCAATCTCCGTGGCGGATTCGGCGCCCACGTCCGAGGTGATGAGGATCTCTTCAATCTCATCGAGAGTGGAGTCGTCGATCTTCCGGTTCAGGAGGACGGATTCGACCCTCTCGACGAGATTCTGCTTCGTCCTGGTAAGGCCCGCTTTGAGCTTGTCTAAAAAACCCATGGAGTTCTCTCGTTTGGGCAGTCTGCAGGACAGCTAAAAAAATTGCAGTATACCCCGTTCCGGCCTGCCGGCAGGCACCGGTTGTCCCCGCTCCGCTATTGCTTCAGCACCAGCGCAAGGGAATTCTTTTCTTTTGCCACATGGAACCGCATCGGCTTCAGCAGCTCAACCCTTACGAGGACCGTTCCCTTGTCTCCCCCCGCTTCCTCCACCATGACGTTGCCGATGAAGGAGGAATCGAACTTGAGGGACTTCTCCACCTTGCTGGCCGGGGGGGTCAGTTTTACGATCACCCATTTCTTCCCTTCAACGGCCTCGGTGGCGACGGAGTATTTGACGCTCTCGTCGAGGTGGGGGATATGGATGGTGAGGGTCGATTTCTTTTTTGATTCCACGAGGGAGATGTTGGTTATTTCGAGGGAGTGCCTCCCCTTTCCCTTCGCCTCTTTCGTCTTGCCCTCTTTCCCCTTCTTGTCGCCCTCTTTGGTCTTTGTCTTTTTATCTTTTTTGCCCTGTTTCGCTGCAGCGGCAGGGGAATCGCTCCGCTTTTTTCCCTCTTCCGCCGCTTCCCGGCCCTCCTCCGCACCCGCCGCAGGAGCGGGCTTCGCCGGGGCGGGAACGATGGAGAAGGCCTCGGACTTGTTGTACTGTACTTCCACGACGGCCGAGCCGTTCACGAACTCCGACGAGGGGATGCGGTTGGGGATCAGCGTGCCGGTGCCGGTGGTGGAGAGGGAGGCATCGGGACCGACCAGGTTATAGTTCTTGATCACGTGTCCGAGCTGGTTGTAGACCGTCACCTTTATCTTGAATTTCTGTCCCGCTACTACCGAGTCGGGTGTGGCAATCTCGTACCTCTCCGGTATGGGGGAGACGACCTGTATAATGTCGGAAGCGCCCTTCCGGCTCTTTCCCATTTCGGTTACCGTCAGGATGATGTCCTCGGCGATGTCATAGCGTAAATCCACCTTCGCCTGCCCCTTGATGAATTCGTAAGCCGGTATGGTTGACGGGAAGGGTTTGAACTTTCCGGACGACGTAATGCTTACGCCGCTGCCGGTCGAGCCATAGGTGGCCACGATATTGTTGAAGCGGTCCACGGCGACAAGGGACAGATCGAAGGGCTCCCCCGCGATGACCTCCTTGGGAGAGAACACTCTGAAGGAGTTGACCGGACCGCTCACGATCTCGATATTTTCGCTGGCTCCCGTCCTGCCCGAGATGAGGTCTTTCACTTCGATGCCGACGGTTCCGGACTTCTGTGATACGAGCGTTACCGTGGTCGCTCCGCCCTTGAAATCGGGAATGGACGGCAGGATGATTTTCGGATCGGCGTCACCCTTGAAGATCAGGTTGATGTTCCTCCCCTGGATGGGATCGGGCACGGTGTTCCCGAAGGCGTCCCTGGCGGTGATCCGGATGTCGAAGGGCTCCCCCGCCTGTACGCTGCGTGGCTCCTTGACGGAGAAGGAGGCGAGCTTGCCAGGGAGGATAGTGATCTCTTTCGAGAGGATGGGAAGGGGGCTCCCGCTCTCCCGTATGGAGATGCTGAAGGTTTCAGCCGCCCTGTCGGAGAGGGTAAGGGTCATGACTCCATTCGCGAAGGAGGAGGACTTGAAGGATGCCGGCTTCATGACCGCGGAACCTGAAGCCGTGATCTGGAACTCCCTGCCGGTTTCTCCAAAGGTGGAAATGAGATTGTTGAACGCATCCACTGCTTCCAGCTTGAGGGACACTTCCTCCCCCGCTACCAGCACCTCGGGCATGAAGAGGACGAAATGGTCGAACTTGCCCGGTTTTACCACGATCTCTCCGGAGTGCGACGGGGCGGGAGCAGCCAGGAGCAGTGCCGCGCACAAAGGCAGGAACAGCAGTATCCTACGGATTCCGTGTATCATGAAAGATCCCCCTCTACTCCAGGGTGTGCAAGCGGCATTTTCGTCTGCGGAAGCGGCTTCTGCCTGCACACCCTGAATGAAAATTTCCCGTTTTTTTATCAGTGAGTATATCACAAACAAGGGTAAATGGGTATTGCTTTCAAAGAGTCGGTAATGTGCAGTATAGTAGCACACCGATGCAGAATTTACCACTGAAAGAGGGGAGGGGAAACCGCGGGGAAAAGAGGGGGGTATCTCACTGGTATCCCGGCTCTGTCCCTGGGGCGCAGGGAAGGTGCGCCTACTGGGGGAATTTCTTGAAAAAGGAATTCCCCTTTTGATACTATTAGAGATGCCTGAAGACAGGAGAAAGGCGAACCTGGTGCTGAGGGCGGTGGCAAAACTGATGGATTTTCTTCTCATTGCCGCCGCAATGCAGGCCATACCGCAGGTCGGATATATCGCCGGTGTCGTCTATCTCCTGATAAGCGACGGTCTCTTTGACGGCAGGAGCATCGGGAAGAAGATCATACGCCTGAGGGTGATCTCTGTGCCGGGGGAGAGCTCAGGGACCTTTCGGGATTCCATGATACGAAACCTTACCCTCGCCGTACCCCTCCTGCTGCTTTACATACCGTTTTTCGGATGGATCTTCATGGCGGCGGCCCTTGCGCTGGAATTTCTCCTGCTGCTGGGGAACGAGGAGGGGATGCGGCTCGGCGATGACCTTGCGCAGACGAAGGTGATCGAGGGATAACATTGCACGCAGCGCATGGCTGACAGCTCGGAACCATGCGCTGATACATTGTTTTTATACGGAGACGATGAGCTAAACTGTATGAGCCACGAGCTGGGGGCCATAAGCGGACTGTAGGAGGAAGTAAGTGTTCGTTCATAAGATTCTGGGTATGTTTTCCAATGACCTCGCCATTGATTTGGGGACAGCAAACACCCTTGTGTACCTGAAAGGAAAGGGCCTCATCTGCAATGAGGCTTCCGTGGTGGTGGTCCGGCGGGATAACAAGCGGCCGGTGGCGGTCGGCATCGAGGCGAAGGAGATGCTCGGCAAGACGCCTTCGAACATCATCGCCATCCGTCCTATGAAAGATGGGGTCATCGCCGATTTCGACGCAACCGAAGTGATGCTCAAGTATTTCATCACCAAGGCGCACAACAGGAAGAGCTTTGTTTCTCCCCGGGTGATCATCGGGGTCCCTTCCGGCATTACGCAGGTGGAGCAGCGTGCGGTGAAGGATGCGGCCCATGCCTCCGGGGCGCGGGAAGTGTACCTTATCGAGGAGCCCATGGCCGCCGCGGTGGGAGTGGGGCTCCCGGTGGGTGAGCCCTCCGGGAACCTCATCGTGGATATCGGAGGGGGGACGACGGACGTGGCGGTGATCTCCCTCGACGGGATCGTCTACAGCAAGGCCGTCCGTGTGGGCGGCGACAAGATGGACGAGGCGATCATGGCATATATCAAACGGAAATATAACCTCATGATCGGGGAGCGGACGTCGGAGCAGATCAAGATCGAACTCGGGTCCGCGTACCCGACGAACAATTCCGAGCCGATGGAGATAAAGGGAAGGGACCTCGTGTCGGGAATCCCCAAGGCGATCAATGTGACGGAGGACGAGATCCGGGAGGCGCTGCAGGAGAGCATCAGCCTCATCCTCGACACCATAAAGGTCACCCTCGAAAACACCCCGCCCGAACTCGCGGCCGATATCGTCGACAAGGGGATTGTGCTGGCCGGCGGAGGCGCGCTGCTGCGGGGGCTCGACATCCTGATACGGGAGCAGACCGGCGTGCCGGTGATCCTCCCCGATGACCCCCTGACTGCAGTGGTCCGGGGATGCGGGATGATGCTGGATAAGCTGGAGCTGCTCCAAAAGGTCGCCATCAGTACCAATTGATGTCCAAGGGCAAGAAGAGACTTATCATCCTGGCGTCTCTCCTCCTCCTCTCCCTTGCCGCAATGAGCTATCAACGTGGCGGAAAGCCGTCCTCTTTTTTCGAGGTGCTGTCCTGGCCCTCCTATCTCCTGAATAAAATCACTTCAGAGGCGGGCACCACCCTTTCCCGGGCATGCAGGGCCTTCGACGAGAACAGAAAGCTGAGGCGGGACGTAACGCAGCTTCTACTGGAGCGGCAGCAATACAGGGAGATCATCGAGGAAAACAAGCGCCTGAAAGAGCTGCTTTCCCTGAAAGAACGGGAGCCCCGTTTCGTGGCGGCCGCGGAGGTGATCGGGCGCGGCTACGACAGCCTCCTCACTACCATAGTCCTCGACAAGGGGAGGAAGAGCGGCATTGAGAGGGGCATGGCGGTGGTGACCATGAAGGGGCTGGTAGGGAAGGTCCATGCAGTGCGGGATGACTACTCCGACGTGCTGCTCCTGAAGGACGTGAACTTTTCCGCCGCCGTGCGCCTCCAGTACAGCCGGCGGGAAGGCATCCTTTCCGGTACGGGATACGGATATTGCGCCCTGAAATATATTCCTCCCGAAGAGGCGGTGATGAAGGGAGAGGTGGTGGTTACTTCGGGGCTGGACGGGCTGTTCCCTCCCGGGCTGCCGGTGGGGATTGTCGGCCGGGTGAAGAAAGAGAAGATAGAATTCTTTCAACATATCGAAGTGGTGCCTTTCCAGTCGGGTGAGAAGCTGGAAGAGGTGGTTATCCTGAAATAGGGAATCCCGGAAGGCAGCGGGGTCGGGGGATGGATGAAAAGATTTCTGAAGTGGATATCCTTTGCCGTGCTGGCCATCCTGGTTCAGACGCAGCTCTCTTTTTTGAGCGGATCTTTCAGTGTATCCCTCATCCTTGTCTACTTTTTCGGGCTGAGGAGCCGGCTGAAACTGTCCGCGTATGAGTGGTCCGGCAACAAGGTCGAACTGCAGAGCGTCCTTTACGGTGCTCTGGTGGGCATGGTGGAGGACATTTTCACCGGGTCTCTGATCGGTCCCGGGTTCCTGAGCAAGGGTCTGATAGGCCTCCTGACCCCCGTCGCCTTCACCGATCTCGTTTTCAAATGGACCCCCCTCTGGGGCGGCATCGTCATCGTACTCTTCACCCTTCTCGACGGCGCGGTGGTGATCGGCGCCCGCACCTTTTTCACCGATATCCATATCAGCACCATGGTGCTGCTCCAGGTATTCCTTGTCCGGTCCCTTGTCGGCCTGCCCTTTGGTATACTATTAAGACCGTGATGCGCAGGGTGCAGGGGATGTAACCGTATGGTATTGAAGAGAGTACAGGCCGGCTTCTCCATCATTGTCGTGATCCTGTTGCTTATCGTGGTGAAGCTCGTCCATCTGCAGATATTTGACGGGGATCGGTACCGGATGCTTTCGGAGAACAACCGGCTGAGGATACTGAAGACTCCCGCCCCGCGGGGGATCATCTACGACCGGAACGGCACGCCGCTGGTGAAGAACATCCCTGTCTTCAGTATCTCCATCTCTCTCGACGATCTCAAGAGGATTGATGGCGACGCCCTGTCCGTGCTCCTCGGAATGACGAGACAGGAGATCGAGGAGAAGGTGAACAGAAGGGAGAACAGCCCCTTTATCCCGGTGAAGCTCAAACAGGGGCTGAATCTCGAGGAGATCGCCCATGTCGAGGCGAGGAAAACCGATTTCCCGGGCCTCTTTGTGGAGACGGAAGTGGGCAGGGAATACCTGTTCGGCAAGACCGGGGCGCATATCATCGGCTATCTCGGGAAGATGACCACCGCCCAACGGGAGAAGCCCGACCTCAAGTACTTCCCCCCCGACGCGCTGATCGGCCAGTGGGGAGTGGAGGCGCTGTATGACAGCCGGCTCAGGGGCACCCCCGGGGAGCGGATCATCGAGGTGGATGCATTGGGCAGGGAACTGAGGATGATCCGGCAGGTGCCTCCGGTGAAGGGGAGCGATGTCACCCTCAGCATCGATATCAACATCCAGCAGGCGGTGGAGGATGCCTTCGGGGAGAAGGCGGGGGCACTGGTGGCGATCAAGCCCGATACCGGGGAGATCCTCGCGCTCGAGAGCCTCCCCTCCTTCGATCCCAATGTCTTCTCCCGGGGAATAAAATACCAGGATTGGAAGGAGCTCATGGAGGACCCGAAGAAGCCCATGCTGAACAGGGCTCTCCAGAGCCAGTATCCGCCGGGATCGACCTTCAAGATCATCACCTCCATCGCCGCCCTGGAGGAAAACGCCATCGAACCGGAGCGGAGAATCAACTGCTCGGGAGGAATAAGCTACGGGAGGTGGTCCTTCGGCTGCTGGAAGAAAGGGGGGCATGGTTCCGTCGATTTGCACAGGAGCCTCGTGGAATCCTGCGATACCTATTACTACGAAGTAGGCAGGAGGCTCGGGATCGACACGATCCACCAGTACGCGACGATGCTGGGGCTCGGGAAGGAAACGGGGCTGAACCTCCTGATCAGGGAAAGGAAGGGGATCATCCCGAGCACCGAGTGGAAGATGAAGAGGATGCAGCAGCAGTGGTATCTCGGGGAGACCTATAATGCCTCCATAGGACAGGGATACGTTACCGCCACTCCCATCCAGATGGCGAAGATGATGGCGACCGTGGCGAACGGGGGGGATATCCACGACCTTACGCTGGTCAAGGGAGCCGCAAGCAAGCCGGTGGGGCATGTCGGGCTGAAGCCGGAGACCCTCCGCCTGGTGAAAGAGGCTCTGGCAGGAGTGGTGAATGAGCCTGGAGGAACGGCCCATTCCTCCCAGTCGGCGATGGTGGTTATCGGCGGCAAGACGGGAACCGCACAGGTGATAGGGAAGAAGAAAATGGCGGGAGAGAGGTTCGAGGATCACGCATGGTTCGTGGCCTTTGCCCCGGTGGACGCTCCCGAGATCGCCCTCGCTGTTTTCGTGGAGCATGGAGGGCATGGCGGCTCTGCCGCGGCCCCCGTCGCGAAGAAGGCGATCGAGGCGTACTTCGGACCCCGCCTCGCCCCTCCCGCTTCCCGGAATCCGGAAGGGAGGGGGGAAGCAGCGACGACGGCCGCTCCGGCACCCGCCGGAAAGGAGCCTGCTGCGAGAGAGCCGGTCAGACAGGGGCCGGAAGAGGGAGGTGCGGCGCATGCTGCGGATTAACCGGCGCCTGACAAAGAATTTCGACTGGATCACCCTCGTCCTGATCACGAGCCTCTCGCTCATCGGCATATTGACCATCTACAGCGCCACCCGGCCCCTCGGGGGAGGCGAGCACTCCGACTTCTACCTGAGGCAGATCCTGTGGCTCCATATCAGCATTGCCGCCCTGTTTGTCGTGGTGTTTTTCGATTATAAGCGGCTGTGCCGCTTCGCCTATCCCCTGTATGCCCTCGGCCTCTTCCTCCTTGTCTTTGTCCTCGTCGCCGGAAAGACGAGCATGGGAGCGCAGAGGTGGCTCAATCTCGGCTTCTTCGCCTTTCAGCCTTCCGAGTTCTTCAGGATGCTGTTTATCCTGGGCTTCTCCGCTTATCTGAGCAACGGAGCTCCCCTACAGAACGGCATGTCGGCAAAGGCGGTCATTCTCTTTGCGCTCCTGCCCCTCGCCCTGCTCATCAAGCAGCCCGACCTCGGCACGGCAATCCTCCTCCTCTCCCTTTTCGTGACGCTGACAGTGGTGAAGGGCATCAGCAGGAAGGTCCTCGTTATCGTTCTGGTCATCGGTCTGATTTCCGTTCCTTTTGTCGGGCACATCTTCTGGGAAGGACTGAAGGACTACCAGAAGAACCGGCTTATCGCCTTCATGGACCCGGAGGTCGATCCCGCGGGCATCGGGTACCATATCAACCAGTCGAAGATTTCGATCGGCTCCGGCGGGATAGCGGGAAAGGGATATCTGCAGGGCACACAGGGCCCCCTGCGCTTCCTGCCGGAAAAGCATACGGACTTCATCTTTGCCGTCTTTGCGGAGGAATGGGGCTTCGTCGGCTGCGCTGTCCTCCTCTGCATCTATGCCCTCCTGTTCCTGCGGGGTCTCGATACCGCCTATAGGGCGAAGGATGAGTTCGGGAGGCTCGTCGCCGTCGGGGTGACCGCCATGTTCTTCGTGTATTTCTGCGTGAACATCGGCATGACGCTCGGCATGATGCCCGTGGTGGGGGTGCCGCTGCCCTTTGTGAGCTACGGCGGCACGGCGCTCCTCAGCAACTATATTGCGGCAGGGGTTCTGATGAATATCAGGACGCGGAGACTGGAGCTGTTCCATCCGTAGGAATATGCTATCATATCCCTTACCATGCCAATCCGGAGGGAAGAGATGAAGATGATAGAAGGGGTGCTTCAGGCGCAGGGCTTCAGGTTCGGAATCGTGGTGAGCAGATTCAACGATTTCATCACCACACGGCTTCTCGACGGCGCGCTGGATGCGCTGGTGCGTCATGGGGCACAGGAGGACTCCATCGATGTGGTGAGGGTTCCGGGTGCTTTCGAGATCCCCCTCGTAGCGAAGAGGATGGCTGCCAAGGGGATCTACCATGCGGTCATCTGCCTCGGCACGGTCATCCGGGGGGCGACTCCCCATTTCGACTATGTTGCCGCGGAGGTGTCCAAAGGGATTGCCGCGGCCTCCCTCGATACGGGTGTGCCGATCACCTTCGGCGTCATCACGTCGGATACGATTGAGCAGGCGGTGGAGCGGGCCGGCACCAAGGCGGGCAATAAGGGCTGGGATGCCGCGGTCACTGCGATAGAAATGGCGCAGGTGATCGACAAGTTGTAAGAGAGGCGGCGGCCGTCCGCCTCCGGGAGAGGATGTCTCTTCCCGGTACACACAGTTGTGCGAGAGGACAATGAAAAGACGACAGGCCAGGGAATATGCCCTGCAGTTCCTTTATCGACTCGATTTTATCGCTGTCCCGGAGGAGGGGACCGTCTCCGGTCTCGTATCGTCCCTGCAGAAGGACCTCGAGGGATTCTGGAAGGAGGTGGAGGACAGCGACCCGGAGGTAAGGGCGTTCGCCGAGGACCTCGTCCTCGGGACGGTCAGGAACCTTGAGGCGCTGGACGCCCTTCTGCAGGGGGTGGCGGAGAAATGGAAGCTCTCGCGGATGGCGAGCATCGACAGGAACATCCTTCGCTTCGCGACGTATGAAATACTTTTCCGCAGGGATATTCCCCCCGCAGTGAGCATCAATGAGGCACTCGAGATCGCAAAGAAGTACTCCACCGCCGAGTCCGCATCCTTTATTAACGGCATCCTTGACAGGATCGCCCGTGAGCACGGAGGAAAGGGCAGTGAGGAGCCACCTTCATGAGTCGCTTTGACCGGAGCGCCCCTCTCCATGCCTCCCTGTGGGGGCTCTTTCAGTCGCAGAACGGGGTGCTGTTCGGATAGGGGATGAAGTAGTCCGGGTGCCAATCCATCCCTGTGCCGTTCAGGCAGTTCTCCTTCTCCCCGATGACAAGATGCGCCACCTCGAGGTTGTTGCGAGCCTCAGCATAATCCGGCTTGATCATGATCGCCTGCTCGAAGGACTCCACCGCTCCCTTGTACATGCCTGATTTCAGATACGTAACCCCGAGGTTGTTGTGGGCTTCCGCGTAGTCGGGGTCAATGGCGATAGCACGTTTGAAGGCCTCGACGGCTTCGGAGTATTTGCGGAGCTTGCCGCAGGCCACCCCGAGGCTGTAGAAGGCCTTCGCGTAGTCGGGGTCAATGGCGATAGCACGTTTGAAGGCCTCGACGGCTTCGGAGTATTTGCGGAGCTTGCCGCAGGCCACCCCGAGGCTGTAGTGGGCTTTCGCGTAGTCGGGCCGGATCATGAGCGCATAGGTGAAGGCCTCGATGGCTTCGGAGTATTTGCGGAGTTTGCCGCAGGCCACCCCGAGGCTGTAGTGGGCTTTCGCGTAGTCGGGTTTGATGGCAATCGCGCACCGGAAGGCCTCGATGGCTTCGAAGTGGCGGTCCAGGCCGTTATAGGCGATGCCGAGATTGTAGTAGGCTTTCGCATAATCGGGCTTGCAACTGATTGCGTGTTCGAAGGCCTCGATGGCCTCCGTGTACTTTCCGATGGTGCAGTAGACATACCCGAGATTGTAATACGCCTCGTAATACGCGGGGTTCGCCCCGACGGCCTGCCGGTACAGTTCTATCGCCCTGCTGTGGCTCCCCATCTCCTCGAAGATATTCCCCAGATTGAAATAGGCGCTCGCATAGTCCGGCTCGATAGCGATGACGCGCTGGTATTCCATCACCGCCTCGGGATATTTCTCGAACTTGTCATAAATTACGCCGAGACAATAGTGGGCCTCGAGGTATTCGGGGTCTATCTCCGTCGCCTTTTTCATCGCCTCGATCGCCTCGGGATATCTTTCCAGCTTTACGTAGCTGTTGCCGAGGCAGTAGTGGGCTTTCGCGTATTCGGCATCCAGTGACGCCGCCTGCCGGAAAGCCTCGATGGCTTCGGTATACCTGCCGCTCTTCTCGTGGACGAACCCGAGACCGCGGCAGGCTTCCGCTCCATTGGGACGGTCGTGGATGATGGAGCGGAACACCTCGAGGGCTTTTTCGTATTCCGTAAGGTCGTGGTAGGCGAACCCCAGACTGAAGAGGGTATCGGTATCGCCTCCCCGGATCTTCCTGTTGACGGCCTCGGTGCTGGAGCCGGCTTCCAGACAGCTTTCCACGGCGGAGAACAGCGGGTGCATGTCGGGATCCTTGACGAGATATTCGTCGGCTTCCGTGCATTCTTCCGCGTAGCTGTCCATCGTGGAGTTCACGATGAACGGCAGGGAGGGGTAGAGGGTCTTGCATGCTTTCAGGAAAAGGATGCCGCTTACCTCGTCAGGGAACAGGATGCAGGAAATGACCGTATGCACCCGGTGGTCTTGCAGGTATCCGATGGCATCTTTCGGGGAATAAAGATGGACAAGTTGTATCGTATCGCCGAAAGCCCTGCCGAGCTCGTCCCCATACAGCGCATGTATGTATGCATCATCGTCGACAAGGAGGACGGTCCGTTTTGTCTCGTCCGCATTCAATTCCCCGAGGCCTGTCCTGTCCTGCTCCTGCGTCCCGAAAGCCGCAAAAACGCCTGTTATATCACGTAATAGTATCCTTTCCACTCTTTCCATACCCATTGTCCTTTCCTTATTCTTACCACCTTTGCTGTGCTCCGGCCGGTTCTGCTACCCCTTTTCTGTCTTTTCCCCTCCTCCGCTTTCCGGCAAAGAGGCCCTCGTCCCCTTTTCCGGCATGCTCGAACATCCTTTCTCCGCTTATCCATCTGCATGCCGCTTTCAGGCAATCCACCACGCATTCCGTACGCCGGAAGGCCCCCGTATCCTCGAACAGGAGCTTGAACGATGCAGGGCGGATGCCGATGAACGTAATCCGCTTATTAAGGCTCTTCGAAATCCGGTGTGCCATGCAGAGGAGCTGAAAGCATGCGCTATCGATCACCGGCACTTTCTCGAGATTGCAAACGAGGTGGTCGACACTGTCCAGCGCCTTCATGAGGGCGGCCTTCAGCTCTCCCGTGGTGTGCAGGGTCAGTTCACCGTTGCAGGACAGCAGGCCGATGTCTCCCGATTGCTCGAAGGCGAAACGCATGACTTTGCATGCCGGATCCTTTCCATGGATATCCTTGAGGGTGTGCAACGAAGATAACGTATGCATCAGGCAGCTTCCACCATGATCCGCTCATGGACAAAAAACTGCGCCACATACACCTTGCAGGCATCCCACCGGGTACTGTAGCAGCAGCACTCGTCAATGCACCCTATCCTTTCCGGCTCGACGCCGGAGATCCCGCATGTCCACTCTTTCAACTCAGGGCACATCCTCTTCCTCCTTGCTCCTTGGTGTGCATCGTTTACTGCGGACCCGCTGGTGCGCTCTCCCTCCCTCAGCAGGACCGTACTCGTCTCCTCCCCTCTGTCTTGACTCCACGCGGCGTTCAGCAGCGGGTCACGCCCATTTCTTGTAAATTTCACATTGCTTGTAATGCGAACCGCAGTAATGGATGGCCGCTTCTATATTCTGGCTGAGCATTTTCGCGCAGAAGCAGTTATCGTAGGGATCCTGCGTGAAAGGGCAGGGCTTCCTCCCCACCGCAATCCTGGCGTCCTTTCGCCCGTTCACGCCCTCTCTTCTTTTTCTGAGCTCCCGCTTCTGGCCCGGATAGATGACGACATTCTTGGCGACCGTTTCGATCATGGCTCTGTCTCCCGTATGGTTTGATTTGCAGTAACAATATCAAAGCATGTGCCAAAGGAAAGGGTTAAGACGGTATTTTTTTAATTTGCAATTAAAACAAAGAAATGGAGGGGAAAAGGACTACGGGAGGATTGCTTTATACCGGGAAAGGACAATGACGTGTGGCACAGGAACGTGACATAACAGAAGTGTGCCATGACACACTTCCCTACGAGAAAACAGGACAAAGGGACAGGGGGGCGGGAGTGCAAGGGAAAGGGGCGGAGAAAGAATGATGCTCCGACGGGGGGCGAGGATTCCGGCGTTCAGCGGGAAGTTCCCAGCGGTTCTTCCGGCGGAGCGAGCTTGTAGTCGTTGATTTTGCGGTAGATTGTCCTCCGGCTGATACCGAGCAGACGGGCGGCTTTCGCCTTGTTCCAGGCCGTCTTTTCCAATGCCTGGATAATGGCACGGGGTTCGTCGTTCCGGCTGTCCGTGCACGCAGGCTGCTGCGCTCCGGCAGACTCCCTGAAGTCGCAGGGGAGGTCGTCGACAGCGATGAAATCCTTCCGGCACAGCACACAGGCATGTTCCAGCGTATGCTCCAGCTCTCTCACATTACCGGGCCATGGATGGTCGACGAGAATCCTCTGCACCTCACGGGAAACTCCCGTAAGCGCCTTATTTAATTTCTTGTTGAACTTCTGTATGAAGTGATCGATGAGAAGCGGGATATCCTCACTCCTCTCCCTGAGAGGCGGCAGAATCACTTCCACTACTTTCAGCCGGTAATACAGGTCCTCCCTGAACTCCCCGAGCCGTACCTTTTCGCGTAAATTTCTGTTGGTGGCCGCCACGACACGGACATCCACCCTGATGGGAGTGGAATCCCCCACCCTCTCGAACTCCATCTCCTGGAGCACCCTCAGGAGGCGGAGCTGCATGCGCGGGGAGATATCGCCGATCTCATCGAGGAAGATGGTTCCCCCGTCCGCCCTCTGGAAGCGTCCTGCCTTGTCCTTGACAGCTCCGGTGAAGGCCCCTTTCACATGCCCGAAGAGCTCGCTTTCGAGGAGGCTCTCGGATAAGGCCGAGCAGTTGACCTTGACGTAGGGTTTGTTGCTGCGCACCCCGCGGTAGTGCAGCGCCTCCGCCACCAGTTCCTTTCCGGTGCCGCTCTCGCCGGTGATCAGTACAGTGGTCTGTACGTCCGCCAGATCCTCGATAAGCGCATAGATTTCCTGCATCTTTTCGCTCTTGCCGACGAGGTTGAAGAACTGCTGACGCTCCTGCATGTCCCGTTCGAGGTCGGCAAGACGCGTCTCGTCCCGCGCAACCATGATGGCACCGGAAAAAACGCACTGACGGTCCAGGAGGGGATAGGTGGTGATGCTTACCACCTGTTGCGGACGCTGCCGGTGCCGGCACTCGATCCGCTGGATCTCATCGGGCTGCTTGTTCCCGATGGTGGCTTTCAGGGATGCCAGACAGTCCCTCGTGCACTCCCCGGGCAGGGAAGACAGCGGCTTTCCGAGGAAGGAGCGCGTGAAGCCGCATATCTTCGAGGCCGCCTCGTTTACCTCCACCAGGTACAGGTCCCTGTCGACGGTGATGAGGGCGTCCTTGACGCTCCGGAAGATGGCTTCGAGGTTCGAGCGGTATCTCTCCTTCTCATCGTGCAGGACCTTGTGCTGCAGTGCCATCCGGGTAATATGCAGCAATGTCTCCTGCTTTACCGGCTTCGGCAGGTAATCGAAGGCTCCGAGGCGGACGGCATCCGTTGCGGTATCGAGACTCGGGTACCCGGTGATGATGACCACCGGACAGCTCAGGTTCCGCTCTTTCACCTCTTTCAGAATATCGATCCCCGTGTTGCCCCCCAGGATGATGTCCGTGAAGATCAGGTCGAAATCCCTCTCCTCCATCCTGTCGATGGCTTCCTCATAGCCCCCGGCGGTGAGCACGGTATGCCCTTCCTCCTGAAGGAAGCTCTCGAAGGTGAACCTGATGCTCTCTTCATCATCGATGACGAGGATCTTAGCGTTCATGGAAGCGCCTCTCCCGTGCGGGAAGCTCAACAGTCACCCGGGTGAATTCTCCCTCCTCACTCTCGATGAGGAGCTTTCCTCCGTGGTCGCAGATGATTCCGTGGCTGATGCTCATCCCCAGCCCGGTGCCACTCGACTTGGTGGAGAAAAAGGGGTTGATGATCTTGTCCAGCACCCCGGGGGGCATTCCGGTTCCCCTGTCGTGAAAGGTGATTCTGACATGGGGCCGATTGTCGATACTGACGGGCTCTCCGGTGATGCTGAAGAGCTTCCCCTTGTGCTTCCCCCGGTATTTCTGATTGAGCGCATACCGTGCGTTGCTGATCACATTCAGGAAGACCTGCTGGATCTGCTGCGGGTTGGCGATGATCTCGGGCAGGTAGGCGGGCGTCTCCATTTTGATGGTAATGCCGTCCTTCTGCATCTGTGCACCGGTGAGGGCGAGGGAGTCGGACAGGATCTCATAGACGGGGACCGGCTTCTTTTCTTCCTTCCGGTCGCGGGCAAAGGACAGGAGGCTCTTCACAATACCGGCGATCCGGTCTCCCTCTTTGATGATCCGTGCGGCGATGTCGTTTTCCTTTGTCCCCCTTTCGCTCTTGTTCGCCAGGATCTGGGCGTAGTTGATGATGCCGTTGATCGGATTGTTGATCTCGTGGGCCACCCCTGCCGCCAGTTTGCCCACCGAGGCCAGATGGTCGGCACGCATGACCTCCGCCTGGAGCATCATCTTTTCGGTGATGTCGCTGCTGATGATGATGACACTCTGTACGCCTCCCCCTTCGTCCCGTATGGGAAAGGCCCGCAAATCCATCAGCTTGCCGCCGGGCGACGAGAGCTGGGCGCCCTCTTCCCGTGCCGTGGAAAAGCTCCTGACCGCGGGACATCCCTCGCAGGGGGCATGCTTTCCCTGCAGGAACCGGTAGCAGTAGCTGCCGATGGGGGAGGAGTCGCAGGCGTCGCTCCTCCCCGCCGCCCCTCTGTTCGCCCACAGGATCCTCAACTCGGGGGACAGCAGGATGATGGTGTCGGGAATGGCATCCAGAAGGGTATTGAATTCCTGGGAGAGCTTCCTGAATTTCTCCTCGCTCTCGCGCAGGGCGTTTTCCGCCCGGTGGCGTTCGGTTACGTTCACCAGGCTCAGGACGAGCCCGCTTATGGTAGTGTCCGCTTCCCTGACGGGCTGAAGGCTCCAGTCCCAGTAGAGCACCCCTCTTTCGGGATGATGCCGGTATTCAAAGGGCTTGCCGTACACGAAATACGGCACGCCTGTTTCGAGTACTTTCCGGAAGATTGCTTCATTTTCCTCATCCGGGTACAGGTCGAAATGGTTTCTCCCGATGAAGAAGTCGGGGGCGTGCTCATCGGCCTCGGCATAGGCGCGGTTGACGCGGATAAAGTTGAAACGGGTATCCATATAGGCGACCATGACATGAATATTGGAAAAAACCTTCTCCAGTAGCTCATTTGTCGCCCGGAGAC
>JADLDZ010000073.1 GCA_020846375.1 Nitrospirales bacterium
AGGCCCTCAGCCGGGCGGGCAGGAGATTGGCTTCGGCCCTGGTGCGGGCGGCTTTTGCGCTGTTGTAGGCCGCCTGGTAGGCGGCGGGGTCGATCTGGTAAAGCACCTCACCCGCCTTGACGTCCGACCCCTCGGTAAACAGGCGCTTCTGGACGATGCCCCCCACCTGCGGCCGCACCTCGGCAATGAGGTAGGCGGAGGTCCGGCCCGCAAGCTCCGTGGTGAGCACCACCTGCTGCGGCTGCACCGCCACGACCCCCACTTCGGGGGGGGCTGCCGGAGCCTCTCCGACCGCGCTGTTCTTTTTTCCGCATCCGGCCACCGCCAGGCATCCGGCGAGAATGCCCGCAAAAAGAATCATTCCGGTTCTGTTTCTGATCCGCATGGATATCGCTCCGAATAGCACGTTCTCTTCCTCCGTATATTCACTCCGACTGAAATCTGGTACACTGTCACTCTCGAATGTACGGTTTCACTTCTTTCCCGGCTAACCCCTCCCGGCCTCCCCTTACCCTAAGGGGAGGGGTAGATTCACCACCTTCCCCTTAGGGTAAGGGGGAAGATCTGTATTCCCTTTCTTCTCAAGGGGGAAGGTCCGTATTCTCCTTCTTTCCAAGGGGGAGGAGACCGCATTCCTTCTCTTCATTCCCCCTCTTAGGGTAAGAGGGGGTGAGGGGGTGTTAGCCTCAATTTCATACATGACTGTGTACTAGGGTGCGTATCCCCTCAGCAATCCATCGACCAGTGTATGAGCGAGCACCTGCCGGTCGGCCCAGGGGAAACTCCTGTTGAAGAGGGTCATCGCGATCAGACCGTGTGCCGCAACGGCAAGGACCTGCGTCAGCACCTCCGTATCCATCTCTCGAAGCCTCCCTGCTTCAATGCAATCCTGCACTATTTTCCTGAATGCGAAATAGGAGTTCCGCGCCATGGAGTCCCTCTCCATGAATTCTTCCTGCGTGCCGTACACCATGGGATTCGTAAAGAAGAATACCTTGTACTGGTTGGGATTCTCGAGCCCGAATTCCATGAGATAGAGCAGGGCTTGGCGGAGCGCTTCGAGAGGATCGGTCTGAAGCGTGCCGACACGATCCAGATTATCAAGGAACTGTTCGGCCACTTCCTCACAGATCGCAAAAAGCAGATCGTCTTTGTCCTTGAAATAAAGATAGAGGGTGGTCGGCGAGTATTCTATCTTTTCGGCAAGCCTGCGCAGAGAGAACTTCTCGTATCCCTCATTGATGAAAAGCTCGCGCGCCGCATCGAGAATCTCCCGGCGAAACTCTTCTTTGTATCTGGCCCTCTTTTGCTTAACACCCACTACTTTTCCTTAACTGCAATTTTTTTTATTAACATCGTTAATTTAAACCTTCCGCATCATTTTGTCAATGATTCCCTGCCAGAGTGTCGTGGAGAGGGGTTGCACCATGGGGGTTTGTTTTGCTACCATGGCATATGGAACGTTTGGCGCACACCAGGCGGAGGGCGACATTATTTTTCCTTTTGTATTTTCTGTTCTACGTCCTGTCGCCCCTTATCTGCAATTTTCCCGGCAGCGCGGATGCACAATTCTCTCCTCCGGCCCCAACGGAAGGAAAGAGCTGCCGTCTCCTCCTGCCGGAGCTTTTAGGAGCCCGTCTTGCAGCAAAGGAGATAGGAGCTGGGGAGCCGTCTTCCGTCTCTTTTTTCGTCAAAAAGAAAAGGGCTGTTCTTCCCCATCAGGGTCTCCACGCATCCGTTTTCCCTTCCTGTCTCCCTGCTGATGTACAACACGGCATCGTGCCTGGCAAAGACTTCCGCCCTCTTCGCATTCCCTCTGAACCAGTGCGTTCCGTTAATGGGGCTGCGCATTATTCTTCCGGCCTCTCTCCTCCCGTCCTGTAAGCCACTCTGAGCCGGCCATCGTGCCATCGCTCGCCCCGGGCAGCCACAGGGGCGTTGCGCCTGCATAGCAAGCGATGCGGACACCGCAGCAGGAGAAAATAAAGGATAGGAGGAGGAATCGTCCATGAGGAAAGATACGTTCGTTTTATTGAGTGCAGTGCTGTTCGGCATATTTTTTGCTGCCCGTGCAGATGCGCTCTGCGTACAGACGGGAAAGGCCAATGTGCGCAGCGGCCCGGGCACGGCCTATGGCATAGTATGGGAGGTGTACCGGTATATGCCGTTCAAAAAGGTCGGGACTTCGCTGACAAACGACTGGTACGCCGTCAAGGATGTGGACGGAGATGTGAATTGGGTGCATAAGAGCCTGGTAACCAGGGCCTACTCCTGCGCGGTGGTGAAAGCGGAAGAGGTTCATGTGAGAACGGGTCCGGGCACCCGCTATGCCCTGGCCGGTCTGTCTTCTGCAAAGAAGTACCATTCTTTCAGGGTGCTCGACAGAAAGGGCTCCTGGGTGAAGCTCCGGGACGAGGAGAGGAATACCGGGTGGGTCCACGCGAACTACCTGTGGATTCCTTGAAATGATGCAGGGCGGAAAGAATTTTCCCTTATGACAGGAAAACAGAAGAAAACCTGGCCGAAGCGCCGGCTGAGGCCATGCGTTCCGATCGGGTAGAAAACGGGGCGCAAAAATAAAGGGAGAAAGAGTACAGGATCAGGATTCGGCGGGAGGAGAGCCTTGGGACTTCTGCTCCGGCGGGCTCCCTGCCTTTTCTCCGGCAGGGCGTCTTCTGCGCCGGTTGCGGGACCTCTTCTGCTCTTTCGGCTGTTCCGGCCTGTCCTGCTTTTTTTGGTTCTGTGCCGGACTGACCTGTTCGCTCCGGCCTTCTGTTCCCGGGCTGTTCCGCCTTTGACCGCCCCTTTCCCGTGCAGCCCTCCCGTGTTTCCTTTCATCTCTCTTTCCCCTGTCCGGCGGCGGTGTGGGCCGTCTTCCCGGGCGTCTTCCCGCCGGGGAGCCGGCCGGCGCAGCGGCGGTCCGTCTCCTCCGGCGCAGCGACTCCGCCCTCTTGATGTCCGCCGCAATGAGGGCATCCTCCACCGGGGCAACAGGGATTTTCTGCTTTATATACCTTTCTATATCATCGAGGGCATATACATAGTCCTCACAGGCGAAGCTGATGGCCTTGCCTTCGGCTCCCGCCCGGGCGGTCCTCCCGATGCGGTGGACATAATCCTCGCTGTCCTGGGGAAGGTCGTAATTGATCACATGGGTGACCCCTTCGATATGGAGACCGCGGCTTGCTACGTCCGTCGCCACCAGGATGGTGAGGGAGCCCTCCTTGAAGAGCTCGAGGATACGGGTGCGCTTCTTCTGGGGGAGGTCCCCGGTGATGGCGGCGGCGTTATAGCCGTTGGCTTCGAGAACCGAGGCCACCTTCTCCGCCGTGGATTTCATGTTGGTGAAGATCAGGACCCGCTCCGCATTCTCGCGCTGCAGGATGCCGATGAGGAGACCGGGCTTCTCGTCGCTCCCCACATGGTACAGCTCCTGTTCTATCTTCTCCACCGTAAGCTGCTCGGGGGTGACGGAAACCTTCTCCTGGAGGTTCATGTACTCGTAGCAGAGCTCCATGACGCGGTAAGAGAGAGTTGCGGAAAAGAGCAGGGACTGGCGCTGGTCATAGGGTGCCATCCTCCGCAGCAGGAAGCGGATATCGCTGATGAATCCCATGTCGAACATGCGGTCCGCCTCGTCGATGACAAGAAACTCCGTCTTTTTGAGGCTGTAGACGTTCTGCTTCAGGTAATCGATCAG
>JADLDZ010000074.1 GCA_020846375.1 Nitrospirales bacterium
CTCGTTCTCCAGAGAGACCTTCCCTTCGGGGATAGAGGCGAGGCCCCCCCGGTTAAAGACATAGACCCCCCCATTGATGCGCCCCGGAGAGCCCGCACTCTTTTCCGCAAAGGCGAGAACGCGCCCCTCGCCATCGATTTCGACCCTCCCGTAGCGGCTCGTGTCCTCCATAAAGACCAGCCCCATGGTGGCCCTGGCGTTTTTCCCGGCATGGAAGGCGACCATGGCACGGAGGTCGATTTCGAGGAAGGAATCGCCGTTCAGCACCAGGACCGGTCCTGCCCCCGGAGCGTCCAGCAGAGTGGCCGCCTTCCGCAGTGCGCCCCCCGTTCCCAGGGGGGACTCCTCCTCGGAATAGGAGAGGCGCACTCCCCATTTCCCTCCCGTGCCGAAATACGCTTTGACCGTCTCCCGCTTGTATCCGGTGGAGAGGATTATATCTTCGATGCCCCCCTGCTTCAATTGCAGGACCAAGTATTCGAGGAAGGGTTTCCCCGCGACAGGGGCCATGGGCTTGGGCACCTCGCTGACCACTTCCCGCAGGCGCGTCCCCTCCCCGCCGGCAAGGATGATCGCTTCCATCAATACTTCTTCGAGGGGAAGAGCTCACCGAAAACAGTGGACAGCTCGATAAGGCCGTTTTTGATGATGCTCCGGTAGGATTTTCCCCCGATCCTCTTCGGCTCGTCCCCCGGTATCTCCGTGGTCTTCAGCCCCTTCCTGGCGCACCGGATGCACATCTGGGTATCGATGGAGAGCCTGATGTCCTCCCACAAACCGAGCCGGGTGAAGATATCCCGCCTGAAGGCGCGGTAAAACCCGAGCACATCGGTGTACTTGCTGCCGTAGAGCACATTGACCATGGTGGTGAAGAGCCAGTTCCCGAAGCCGCTGACCAGGGTGTCGTCCTCACTCTTCGCCCCGTCCAGGTACCGGGACACGATCACCATATCGTACCCCTCCTTCATTTTTGCCACCAGTTCGGGGATCTTCTCGGGGATCATGTTGCCGTCAGGAGTGAAGGTGATGACCGCCTCTCCCGTCGATGCCTTAAGCCCCTCTATATACCCGGCGATGATCCCCCTGCTCTTCTGCCGGAGGACAGGGAAGCCGAGGCCCTCTGCGAACTCTATGGTGCCGTCGGTGGACCCGCCGTCTACGATGATGATTTCGTCCACCCACTCCTTCTTTATCCGGGGGAGGATCACCCGCATGGACTCTATCTCGTTCAAGCTCAACATGATCAGCGAAAATGTCATGGTCTCTCCTGTCCGACCCTTGTTATCATTCTCTCTTTATAGAGAAAGTTTCCTTACAATGCTGTTCTACGATTGCTGTGTGCTTTCATTGTCTTGAAAGCAGTGCTGTATGCCGTCATCCCGGCTTGTCCGGGATCCTTCCGGGAAAAGATTCCCGACACGCGGGGACAGGCGAGCTCCGCTCGCGGGAATGACAGCTACCAATGCCTTATGTCACTTCACGCGTGTCGTTTACTATAGTCTCCTGCTTTCCAGGAATCCGCTAAAAAAAGTCCTGCGTGGAATAGAGCACCACCTGGGTCCCCAGGTTATCGAAGAGAAAGGGCACATACAGCAGGTCCTTCAGCTTCTCCCTGATCTGCGGGTGCCTCTCCGGAGGGGCGAAAAGGAGCATGAACCCGCCGCCCCCCGCTCCCAACAGCTTCCCGCCGATGGCCCCCGCCCGCATGGCCGCCTCGTACATCGCATCGATCTTGCTGGTGGAGATCAGCTCGGTGAGACCCCTTTTCAGCTTCCAGGACTCATGGAGGAGTGCGCCGAAATCCCGAATGTTGCTCATAGTGCCGTTAAGGATCTCGATGGCACCGTCCACCATTTCCATCATAGCCTTCAGCTCGGCCTTCCTGTCCTTTGTCTTCCGTATCTGCTCCGCCGCGATATCCGAGGCGTTCCGCGAAAACCCGGTGAAGAAGAGCATGAGATGGCTCTGGAAGAGATCGATCTTCTCTTTGGTGACAGTGACGGGGTATACATAGAATTCCTTGTCCCCGCCGAACTCGATCTTGTTCAGCCCTCCGAATGCGGCAGCCACCTGGTCCTGGGAGCCGACGTTCTCCTGTATCACGTTCTGTTCGATATGGATCGCCTCCCTGCTCAACTGCCTCTTGGTGACGATGCTCCCCTTCAGGGCGTACAGGGCATGCAGGAAGCATACGGTAAAGGCGGAGCTGGAGCCCACCCCCGACCGCGCGGGGATATCGCTGGTATGCACCATCTCGATTCCCCGGTCGATGTTGAGAAACTTCAGGCATTCGCGGACAACGGGGTGCTTGATTTCGTCCGCCGTCTGCGTCTCTTCGCGCAGGGTATAGCGGATGCGGTACTTGTAATCGAAAAAGGGGGGGAGATAGCGGCAGCTTATGTAGCAGTATTTATTGATGGAGGTGCTCAGCACGGCCCCGCCATTCTCCCGGTACCATACCGGATAGTCCGTCCCTCCCCCGAAAAACGAGATGCGAAACGGCGTCCTCGCTACGATCATAATACCCCTCTCTCCTTATCAGACGTTACGGCAGACGGCTTCCGGACAGCTTCCCTTTGAGTGTCCGCACAATCGTCGCTTCATCCAGACCGTTCACCTTGTGGAGATGCTCCCGGTTCCCCACTTCGAAAACGTACCTGTCCCCGAAACCCAGCTTCGTCAGGTCCGCCTGCGACCTGCTGCTCCGCAACACCTCCGCGACGATACTGTCCAGGCTTCCCTTATCGATGAAGGACTCCTCCATGGTGGCGATATGGGAATATTTCCCGACAGACTTATACAACAGCTCCCCGTCGAGGGGCTTCAGCATGAAGACATCCACCACACCGGCGCTGATGCCCTCCTGCTCCAGCATCTCCGCCACCCGCAGCGCCTTGTGGGTCATATAGCCGGTGGAGACGAGGCAGACATCCTTCCCCTCCCGCACGACGGAAAAGCCCTCTTCCATGGAGATTTTCCGGGGATCGTCGTAGATGCGGGGCTGCGCCTTGCCGTCCAGTCGCAGGTATTTCGGTTTCTTCACCCGGAGGGAGTAGTCCACGAACTGTTCGGTGGTGACGGAATCCCCGGGAGAGAAGACCACGAAGTTCGGCAGGACGCGCATGATGCAGGAATCTTCTAGGCAGTGGTGGGTGGGGCCTGTTACGTCATAGCTCAGACCGGCGCCCACGCCGATGAGGTTCACATTGATCTCGCGGACCTGGGAGAGTATGGAGAGGTTCGTCCGGATCTGCTCATAGGCCCTCATGGAGAGGAAGGGCGCAATGGCATAGGCGTACACGACCGCCCCCTCCAGCGCCAGCCCCGTGGCGATGTTGATGAGGTTCTGCTCCGCAATGCCCACATTGATGAACCGGTCCCCGAAATCCTCCCGCAGCCTGTCCAGCGCCGGGGCGCCGAAGTCGGCGGAGACGAAGAAGATATCGTCGTTCGTGCGCATCCTGTCATAGAGCTGCTCGATGAGGGCGTCCCTCATTACCTTTGTCTCCATCTAGTTCATCTCCATGAGCAACTGGTCGATTTCTTCCGTCTTCAAGGCCCTGATATGGCACAGGGAATCCGCCTCCAGGCGGGGGACCCCCTTCCCCTTCACCGTATTCGCGATAAGCACCTTCGGACCATCACTCCCGTCCTGCTTCAGGGACTGGAGGGCGGAATACACCTCTTTCATATTGTGGCCGTCCACTTCCGACGGCTGCCAGCCGAAGGCCCTGAACTTCTCGTCCAGTGGCTCCAGGTTCAGGATACGCGTGCAGTAATCGAGCATGCATATCTTATTGTTGTCGATGACGAGCACCAGATTGTTCAGGTTGTGGTGCGCCGCGAACATGATGGCCTCCCACACCGATCCCTCATACAACTCGCCGTCCCCCGAAAGCACGAAGACCTTCTCGGTGCGCTTCTTCCTCTTCAGCGCCATGGCGATGCCGCAGGCCACCCCGAGGCCGTGCCCCAGGGAGCCGTTCACCGTCTCGTACCCGGGGATGGAGCAGTCGGGGATATCCCCCAGGAGGGAGCCCGCCTTGCCCACCCTCCCCAGTTCCTCCAGGGCGAAATAGCCGAGGTCCGCCAGGAGGGGATAGAAAGAGACGGAGCCATGGGCCTTGCTGATGATGAGCCGGTCCCTCTCTTCGCAGTAGATATCCGCAGGGTCGTACTTCAGAATTTTTCCGTAATACAGCGCTGTCAGGATCTCGATGCAGGAGAGGGACGATGCCAGCCGGATTCCCGGCGCAATCCTGTGTATCTTCAGGGTCTCCTGCTTCACCCATGCAGCCTTTTTCTCCAGGTACTCCATCAACTCCATCTCGTTACCTCACCGGTTGAACGTTTTCGCAGAATGCCCGCCGTCCAAGGGCAACGGGCAGGCCCTTACGCGCAGGGGTGCGCCCGGTACCACTCCATGGTCTTCCGGATGCCCTCCCGCAGGTCGGTGCGCGCCTTGAATCCGAGGACCCTCTCCGCCTTCTCCGTGCTGATGAGCCGCACCGGAATCATGGACGGCTTCGAGGAGTCGTACTCCACCACCGCATCGTCGTACCCGTCCACTTCCAGGCAGATCTGCAGGATCTCCTTGATGCTGTACCCTTTGCCGTAGCCGATGTTGACGGGATCGAAGGTCTCGATCTTCTCCGCGGCCAGGACCAGGGCGTCGATGAAGTCGTCGATATAGATCAGGTCCCTGATGTCGTCGCCCGTGCCCCACACCTTGATGGGCTTCTGCCTCTCCACCACCTTCCTGATGGTGGCGGACATCATGTGGGAGGTGGCGAAGTCGAAGTCGTCATACGGGCCGTAGATGTTGGAAGGACGCACCACCACGGTGGCCATGCGCTCTTTCAGTTTCTCGGAGTAGAGCCTGCAGAGGATCTCCGTGTACCTCTTCATCCATGCCACGCCGAAATAGATGTCGTAGGGGTCCCCGTCGAACATCTCCTCCTCCCGCACCGGCCTGTCAGCCGAAGGGGGATACGCCGCATTGCTGCTCAGCCAGATGAACTTCTTGACCTTCGCGGCCCAGGCCGCCTCCAGCATCTGAGAGTTCATGATGATATTGGGGGTGACATGCACCAGGGGGGTGGACGCAATGACCGCCGCGCCCGAGGTGTTGGCTGCGCAGAGGAAGACATAGTCCATATCCTGCACCGCCCTCCTGCAATCATCCATGACAAGAAGATCCGCCTTCACATATTCGACCCTGTTGTCCGCGATCACCGCATCCTTCCGGTGCAGTGTGGCGCGCACCTTCGCCCCCAGGGACAGCATACGGTTGATCAGGTTTGCGCCCACGAAGCCGGTGCCGCCGGCGACCAGCACGTTCTTTCCCTTAAACATAATGCCCCACCTCGTCTCTCTGTGATAGTACCGGGTTCTTGATCGGCCACCAGATCTTCAGCTTCGGATCGTTCCAGGTGTAGGTGAACTGCCCGGAAGGGTTGTAGTAGGTGGACTGTTTGTAATGGAAAATGGCCCTTTCGCTCAGGATCAGGTGGCCGTTCCCGTGTTTGGGGGGAACCAGCACCTGGTGCCTGTTTCTGTCGGAGAGGACGAAGGCCTGCCACTTCCCGAAGTCCTTCGATCCGGTGTCACAATTGACCACCACAAGGTAGAACTTGCCGGAGAGGCAGGAGATGAGCTTCCAGGTCTCCCCGTCCCCATGAATCCCCCGCAGGACATGCTGCGTGGACACCGAGATATCGTCCTGGACAAAAGTCGCGGTAATACCGTTCCTGCGGTACAGCTCCTCGTTGTAGGTTTCTATATATTCCCCCCGGTGGTCTTCGAACACCTGCGGTTTGATCAAGAGCACTCCGTTCAGTCGCGTCGCCGTAACTTCCATCTCTATGGCTCCTTGAAATAGTTTTTCTTTTTCAGGTACTCGTCCTGGTTCTGCACGAACCAGTCCCACGTCTCCTTCAGGCCGTCCAGGAGGGACGTACCGGGGTGGTAGTCGATGAGCCTCTCCGCGAGGGAGATATCCATTACCCTCTTGGGGAATCCCGA
>JADLDZ010000075.1 GCA_020846375.1 Nitrospirales bacterium
CGGGGTTTGCAACTTTGCTGCTTAATGGAGTAACATCACTGACCCAGGCTTTCCTGCCCATATGGTTCTATATAGGTATCGGGTATGCTTTCGTGTATGTCATCGCCCGTGAAAGCCAGGAGGAAAACGAAAACGGAAAGGTGGTATGTCGAGCGTAGATCGTTTCATAGAGATAGTCAGGAGGAGGAAGTGCCTTATCATCGCCTCCGTCCTTATTTTCGCCCTGATCCCCCTTGTGCTCTCCTTCTTCTACAAGCCGGTCTACAAGGCGTCCTCTCAAATGAGGATCCTCCTGCACGAGTCGCAGTCCCAATACCCTTCGGACATGCCGGACCGGGTGGGTACCTTCGAATACGCAGACAAGAACAAGGTGGACAACACCTTCTTCGCCATGCTGAAGAATCCGAAGTCGCTGAAGCAGGTGATCGCCACCCTCGGGATCAAGGATAAACAGGGGCATCCCGTCAACCCCGACAGGTTTCTGGTCGGCAATGACTTCTCCCTCTTCTTCAAACAGGAGGGGGTTGGCGTGGATGTGGTGGAGAGCGGGGAAGTGATCGAGCTGATCGCCTACTCCCACTCCCCGAAGAGGGCGGAGGAGATCGCCAATGCCACCGTGGACTCCTTCACGGAGCTGTATGCCGATATCTACCGGAACGAGGCGAAGGTGGCACTTGTCGCCATGGAAGAAAGACTCAAGTACGTGGAGGAGGAGCTGAATAAGATCGAGAGGAAACGGTACGAACTGCTCAAGGCGAAGTCCATGGTGGACATCACCTCCGAAATGGACCAGCTTGTCAAACAGTATTACAGTTATATCGACCTGCTGAACCAGAACAAGCGCTCTGTCGAGGAGGGGAAGAAGAGCCTGAAGGAGATGGAGGCCACCATCAAAAAGATCCCCGAACTGTACCGGAGCGATCAGGTGATCGAGAGGAACCCACTGATCGACGACTACAAGAAGCAGATCGTCACCCTCGAGACGAGCATCGCGAAGATGAAGGGGGAGCGGACCGAGCAGCACCCCGAGATCGTCACGACAAAAGGACAGATAGAAGAGCTGCGGCAGGCGATCCACAAGGAAATCGACCGGCTCCTCTCCAACGAGACCTTCTCCCGGAACAGCTACTATACGGACCTTGAAAAGCGCCTCTGGGATACGAGGATCAACCTCGCAGTGTACACCACGACAGCTGGCGTGCTGAACAGGATAATCGATGCCACCCGGAACACGATGTTCGGCATGAAGGAGGCCGAGCTCGGGATCAAGCAGATCGACCGGGAGCAGAGCACGCTGAGCACGGAGTATACAAGCATCGTCAAGGGACTCGGCCTGGCGAGGATCCTGCTCAAGATGAAACCCACCAACCTCGCGGTCCTGAATTACGCGGATGCCTCTCTGATCCGGGCCCCCCATTTCCCGAACAGGAAGAAGCTCCTCGCCATGTCCATCTTCCTGGGGCTTACCATGGGATTCGCCCTCGTCCTCCTCGAGGAGTATTCGGACAAGTCGCTGAGGGATCTGACGGAGGCGGCCAGGCTCCTCCCATCCCGTCCGCTGCTCGGCCTCCCGGAAGTCCGGAAGAAGGGCTTCTCCCTCTCCAGAAAAGATGAAAGCTTTGATGCCCTTATCGAACGGGAGGAGGTCAGACGCGCCGCATGGAACATCATCTCCGGGGCGGCCGCCCTTACCGGGGGAAAGCTGCCGCGATCCCTCCTCTTCACCGGGGCCGAACCGGGAGTGGGGACCACCACCGCGGCATACGCGGTGGCCCGGGAGCTGGCCCTGCAGGGGAAGCGGGTCCTCTTCTTCACTATCTCTTCCAGGGAGCTGCGCAGGGACGAGAGGAAGAGGGAGCCCCTGCCCGCCGTGGAGGGCTTTCCCCTCAAGCGGTATATAATCGAGAGCGGCATTCCCGGCTTGTCCGTCCTCGATTTTAAGAAGGAAACGGGCATCGGCAGCGCCGCCCTGGTGGAGGACCTGGCGGAGCAGCTCCGGCAGATGGAGTATGACTGCATCATCATGGACTCCGACGCCCTCAGTGCCAGCAACGACTCCCTCTTTGCCGCCCGGTTCGCCGAGGCGGTGCTTGTGGTGGCCCGCTTCAGGGGAACCGCTACGGACACCCTCGAGGCCGCGCTAGGGCATCTGGGCGGCCCGGAAAGCAAGGTGTCCGTCCTTGTCAACCGGATCTGACGGTTTGCACACCCGAGACATGACCCGATGAGAGGAATATTCAGAATCCAGGACATCCCCAAGCTCGCCTTCCTGTATTCGGCACGGTTTACCATCCCCTACCTGCCCCCCGGGACGAAGCACGTGCTGGCGGAGACCCTCGCCTCCTTCACCTCCGGGGGCGAAAAGGCCGCAGTGATGGGCGAGGAGCTGCGATCCCTTTTCGGTAGGGGAACCCTTTCCGAGGAGGCTGTTTCGGATATCATACGGGAAACCGTAAGCAACTTCCGGAAGGACCTCTTCGAGATCTGGTCCTTCAAGCGGCTCAATTCCCGTACGATCGGCGATCTCTGCTCTCCGGAGGGGCTCGAACACCTCGAAAAGGCCCGCACGAAGGGTAAAGGCATCCTCATTGCCCTCTGTCATTTCGGCTCCTACAAGATGGTCCTCCCCTGTCTCGGGCACAGGGGGTATCCCATCACGCAGATCGCCGCCAACCCCCTCGAATTCACCGGAGACTCCGTCTCCTTCATGAAGAACAAGGTGATGGAAATAGAGTACAGGGCGGAGCGGAGCCTCCCCGCCGGCTTCATCTATATCGGCAGCTCCGTACGGGAGATCTTCAGGGTGCTGGAGAGGAACGAAATCCTCGTCATGTCCCTGGACGGGGTCGTGGACCCGAAGAGGATCACCCTCCCCTTCCTGAAGAGAAAGATACGGCTCTCCCCCTCCATCGCGAAGATCGCCCGGAAATACGGCACTCCCGTTCTGCCGGTCTTCACGATCAGGAGCCGGGACGACAGGCACCGCGTGATCATCCATGATGAGCTGAAGGTGGACTGGGACCGGGAAGACAGCGACAGGCAGCTCCTGGCGCAGTTCTGCCGGCTCATGGAGAGGTACGTCACCGCATATCCCAGCCACTACGCCTGGTTCCTGTACAAGAACAGGACCGAGCCTCCGGGAATCGGACCAATGATCACCGATTGACACCAAAGTAGAGCAGTGCGCCTGTCGGTGAACAGGCAGGGTTTGCCGTTCAAGGTCACGGTGTTGTCTTTCTTTGCGAAGCGTTCTGTCCGTACGCAGCGGATACTGTCAATATCCACGAACGTAGCGCACTGTCACGTTTGAAAGTACGGTCTCACTTCTTTCCTGCGTAACCCCTCCCAACCTCCCCTTACCCTAAGGGGAGGGGTGTGTAGAAGGCTGCCCTGGTCGGGTCAACGCACTGCCTCCCTTTAGCCCAAGGGGAGGGGTGGATTCCCCGCCTTCCCCTTCTTCC
>JADLDZ010000076.1 GCA_020846375.1 Nitrospirales bacterium
ATCCCGGTCGGGTACGGCGAGCTGTGTGGAGGAGGCGATCCCATGCCGGACAAGGAGAGGCGGTGAGGACATTCCTCGTACTCCTCCTCGCGACCCTGAGTGCCGCCATCGGTGAGGCTCTTTTGAGCTACGGCATGCGGAAGGGGGGAGCGGTCGATCTGACCGTACCCTCACAGTGGCTTGCGCTGGTCCTTTCCGTGGTGCGTAACCCGTATGTCCTTGCCGGCGCACTGTTCCTCGCCGTTTTCTTTTTTCTCTATCTTGCCGCGCTTTCGTGGGCGGATCTCAGCTTCGTCATGCCCCTTACGGCCATGTCGTACCTGTTTGCGGCGCTCCTCGCACGGTTTGCCCTGAAGGAGGAAGTATCCTGGTTCCGCTGGAGCGGGACCGCCATCATTGCGATAGGCATCATCCTGGTTGCCCTCGACGCAAAGCAGCGCACCACGGATGACCGGGCAAACGGGTATCACCTCGCGGAGGGCGCCTCCGGCGCCCGCTCCGATGACAGAAAGCAGGGGTTGTAGCAGTACCGAACCTTTTCCAGGGAAAACAGGGGTTTGTTATGGATATGCGGACAGGACAGGATGCCAGGCGTTTTTTCAGACAGCTCTTCATCGCCGGGACGGAGGTGGCCCCCCGCAGGGCGAAGGAGCGGAGCATCCCCTTTGCGGGGCATAGCCGACTGATGGAGAGGACAGGGGAGGCGCTGCGGAAGACGCACTCCTATTACAAGGCACAGCAGCACTCTGACGGCTATTGGTGGTTTGAGCTGGAATCCAATGTGACCATTACCGCAGAGTATCTGATGCTCCTGCATCTCCTTGGCCTGCAGGACGGAGAACGGGACGCGAAGATCGCGAACCACCTCCTGCGACACCAGCGGGCCGACGGGACCTGGCCGATACACTGGAACGGCAAGGGGGATCTCAGCACCTCCATCGAGGCGTATTTCGCTCTCAAGCTGTCCGGCCTCTCCCCTGAGGCGCCTTCCATGAGAAGGGCCAGAGACTTCATTCTCGACCAGGGGGGGGTGGAGGCCTCAAGGGTATTTACCCGTATATTCCTTGCCCTTTTCGGGGAATTCGACTGGAGGGCGATTCCTTCCCTTCCCGTCGAAATCAATCTCCTCCCCTCCTGGTTTCCCCTCACCATTTACGATTTCTCGAGCTGGGCGCGCTCTACCCTTGTGCCCCTCTCCCTGCTCCTTGATCTGAAGCCGGTGCGGCCCCTCCCCACGGGAAAGGGGGTGCGGGAGCTCTACCGGGAGCCGCATGCGATCCCCCCCCTTACTACGCAAAAAATGTCTCCTCTTTCGTGGAAGAGGTTCTTTGTCCTCCTCGACCGGGTCATAAAAGCGGCGGAGGAGCGGCCCCTGAGGCCGATGCGGGAGAGGGCGCGGAGAGCGACGGAAGAATGGATCCTGGAGCACCAGGAGCCCACCGGCGACTGGGGCGGGATACAGCCCGCCATGGTAAACTCGGTGCTCGCCCTTGTGGCCCGCGGGTACGATCTGTCGCACGATGCGGTGGAGAGGGGATTGAAGGCGCTCGAAAACTTTACCATCGAGAGGGAGGGGGAGCTGATGCTCCAGTCATGTATCTCCCCGGTGTGGGATACCGCCCTCACCGCCCTGTCCCTCTTCTCGTCGGGGATGGAAAAGGGGCACCCCGCCCTGGTGCGGGCCTCTGCCTGGCTTGCAACGAAGCAGATCTTCAGGAAGGGGGACTGGAGCATCAAACGGCCCGACCTTGCACCGGGGGGATGGGCCTTCGAGCTCGAGAACAGCTGGTACCCCGATGTGGACGATACCGCTGTCGTGCTCATGTTCCTCAATCGGTATGCCGGGGAGAATTCCGTCAGTGCGCAGAACGTCGAAAGGGGGCTCCGATGGATCCTGGGCATGCAGGGCCGGGACGGGGGGTGGGGTGCCTTCGACGTGGACAACACCATGCGGATATTGAACCAGCTTCCATTCGGCGACCTTGAAGCGATGATCGATCCCGGCACCCCGGACCTCACGGGCAGGGTCCTCGAGCTCCTCGGCCAGATGAAGTACCCTTCCGGCAGCGATACGGTGCGGAAGGCGATACGGTTTCTGAAGAAGAGGCAGGAGAAAGACGGATCGTGGTGGGGGAGATGGGGAGTCAATTACCTCTATGGGACCAGTTCCGTGTTGTCAGGCCTCCATTCCATCGGCGAAGACATGTCGGGCTCCTATGTGAGAAAAGCGGTAGAGTGGATCAAGGGAGTGCAGAACGCGGACGGTGGCTGGGGGGAATGTTGTGAATCGTACAGTGATCCGGCGCTGAAGTGCCGGGGGATGAGCACCCCCTCGCAGACCGCCTGGGCTGTCCTGGCGCTGATCGCCGGGGGAGAGGGGACCGGCGCGGAGGCGGTCAAAGGAATACAGTACCTCCTGGAGCGGCAGGGGGAAGACGGCACCTGGCAGGAGGAGAGCTTCACCGGGACAGGATTCCCCAAGTATTTCATGATACGGTACCACAATTACCGGAATTGCTTCCCTCTCATGGCCCTCGGCAAATTCAGGTCGTTGCTTTTGGAAAAGGGGAAAATGAGGTGAAGGCCCTCGTGACAGGAGCGACCGGGTTCATCGGGCACCATGTGGCGAAGCTCCTTATGGAGGAGGGCGTCCCTGTGAGGGCGCTGGTGCGGTCCGGCGCCGATTCCGCGGCATTGAAAGGGCTCGGGGCGGAGGTGGCCATCGGCGATGTGAGGGATTACGGGTCCCTCACGCGCGCACTGAAGGGCTGCCGTCATGTCTATCACCTTGCCGCGGATTACCGGCTCTGGGTTCCCGACCCGGAGGTCATGTATGCGATCAATGTCACGGGCACACGGAATGTCATCGATGCAGCCCTGGAGAGAGGTGTTGAAAGGATCGTCTATACCAGCACGGTAGGGACACTGGCCGCGAGCCCGGAGGGATCCCCCTCGGATGAGAGGACTCCCGTCTCCTTCGGCGACATGGTCGGGCATTACAAGAGATCAAAATATCTTGCGGAGAAGGAGGTCTTCGCCTTCATCGAAAGGGGCGCACCTGTGGTGGTGGTCCACCCCTCCACCCCCGTCGGCCCCATGGACAGGAAGCCTACCCCCACCGGCAGAATGATTGTGGATTTCCTTAACAACAGAATTCCCGCCTACCTCGATACAGGACTGAACTTCATCGATGTCGAGGATGTAGCCGCCGGGCATTGGCTTGCGTGCCGGCAGGGAGAGGCGGGGCGGAGATACATATTGGGGAACAGGAACATCACCCTCAGGGATTTCTTCGGAGCCCTTGCCCGTATTACCGGGAGGAAGCCGCCCGCGGTCCGGCTCCCCTATCTCCCGGTGCTCTGCGCCGCTTTTATCGATGAGGCGGTATCCGGCATCCTGGGCGGGAGGCATCCGAGAATCCCGGTCACGGGAGTCAGGATGGCAAGGAAATATATGTTTTTCGATTCCTCACGCGCGGTAAGGGAGCTCCATCTGCCCCAGAACCCCGTGGAGGGCGCGCTGGAGAGGGCGGTCCGCTGGTTCAGGGACAACGGGTATACGGGTAAATGATAATGGAGAAGGCACCCATTATTTTCTTTGAGGATCTGGGGGAGACGCTGCACGGTATGCACCTCAGCAGGAAGAAAACATAAGGAGCCGATACGTGCGTTTCCCCGCGAGTCTCCCGGCGGCCCTGACGGCCCATATCATGAAGAACGCACTGAAAGGGGAGAAGAGGTTTCCCCTGGTGCTCATGCTGGAGCCCACGCACCGGTGCAATCTCGCCTGTGCGGGCTGCGACAGGATACGGCTGCAGGAGGAGATGCAGTCGGAGGACCTCACCCTTGAGGAGTGCCTCGGCGCGTCAGAAGAGGCGGGGGCTCCCGTAGTGACCATCACCGGCGGCGAACCCCTCTTATACCGGGAGCTGAAGCCGCTGGTTGCAGGGCTCCTCGGGCGGAAACGACACGTTTACCTCTGCTCAAACGGGACCCTGACCGAATCCTTTATCGAGGAGTTTGCTCCCCATGAGCGGCTTACCCTCAACTTTCACCTGGACGGCCTCGAGGAGACCCACGATGCCATTGCCAACAGGGAGGGCACCTTCCGGAAGGCGATACACGCGATAAAGAGCGCAAAACAAAGGGGCTTCCGGGTAAGCACCAACACCTCCGTATACCGGAATACGGGAGTCAAGGAACTGGAGAGGCTCTTCTCTCTGCTGAAGAGCCTCAATGTGGACGGGAACCTCATCTCCCCCGCCTTCAGCTACGAGAGCGTCGGAGAGACGATCTTCCTCGACAGGGCGGGGGCGGTGGACAGGTTCCGCCGGATGGAAAGGATCTTAGAGAGTTTCCCCTTCATGAACTCGCCCCTCTATCTGGACTTTCTGCAGGGGAAGCGGCAGTTGAGCTGCACTCCCTGGGGCAACCCCACCCGGAATCCCCTGGGCTGGAAGGCTCCCTGCTACCTGATCACGGACGCCTACTACTCTTCTTTCAGGGAAATGATGGTAAAGACCCGGTGGGAGAACTACGGCCCGAAGAGTGACTCGCGCTGCAGGAACTGCATGGTGCACAGCGGCTATGAGGCGACGGTGACACGGAACGCCTTCGGGAGTCCGGGAGACCTGTTCCGCCTCCTGCGCTGGAACCTGAAAAGACAGTGATGGAGCCGCTGCTCTCCGCTGCGGCAGGCACCCTGTTCCTGCGGCCGTATGTTTTTCTCTTTCTCCTTGTATATCTTGTGGGGTGCTCGCTGCACCTGGGCCTGAAAAGGGCGCTCCTCTTCTGCGCCGCCGGATACCTCATCGCCTGGGTCTCCGAATACTCGTCCATTCATAACGGCATCCCGTACGGCCATTACTATTACCTCGACTCCACGAAGGGGAGGGAAATCTGGGTCCTGGGCGTCCCTTTCATGGACTCCCTCAGCTATGTGTTCCTGGCGTATGCGAGCTATTGTATGGCCCTGGCCGTCCTCTCCCCGGCCATGCTGACGGGGTGGACCGTCTACCTGCTCGAAACGAGAAGCATACGGCATTCCGTTTCCGCCCGCGTTCTCGGAGCTTTTTTTTTCGTCTATCTCGACATTATCATCGATCCCGTCGCCCTGAGGGGGGAACGGTGGTTCCTGGGACAGCTCTACGGGTATCCCGGAGGAGGGGTCTATTTCGGCGTCCCCCTCTCGAACTTCATCGGGTGGTTCGTGGTGGGCTTCCTCATGCTGTACGCATTGCAGAAAATCGACAGGGTGTTGTACCGGCTGGGCGTCCGGGACTATGCGGGATACCGCTGTCCCTGGAGGCATCTCATAGGTCCTTCCCTCTATGCAGGTGTCGTTCTTTTCAATGTCATCGTTACTTTTCTCATTGGAGAGGATACGCTCGGATGGGTGGATGTCTTTATCGTTCTGCTTCCCGGAACCCTGTTTTACTTCCTGATGAAGATGAAGCTCGCCCTGGCCGATACGTCCGCCGCCCTGCAAAAGCATCTCGACGATTTCCCGGAGGCCGCCCTGCCGCGAATTCAGTATAAAAAGGCATGATACCAGTGTGCTCCCACGTATAACGCTCCGCCCCTGCTCATCCCTCTGCTTCTTTCCATACGCATTTCTTCGGAAAGGACACCTGACTAACCCCTCACCACCTCCCCTTGGCCAAAGAGGAGGAGTAGATTCCCCCTCTTACTTTAAGAGGGGATGAGGGGCAGTTTTACGCCGTACAGGACACCCTCCCCTTCCTCCCCTCCCCTCAAGGGAGGGGAAAGAGAGAGGATCCCCTGTGGAGGATTCACAGGAGAGGGACATGTGGGTGTCAGAGGGACATGAGAGGGGCAGAGGGGTATCCTCTTGTCTGCAGCGAGCGTCCGGAATAGCAAAGGGGGCCAGACATACGGTAACCGCGCCCTGCCCCCACGTGAACTTGAAGGGAAAGAGGAGAGTTATCATAAACAAAAGATCCCCTGAGACCACGGAAGAATTCGCTCGCAAAGAAAGAGGGTGCCCTCTCGCCCCATGCCGGAAGACACCTGTTCGGATACCTGTTCAGAGGAGTGCTGAATCAGGAAAGAGTCTCGATTACCGTATGGAGCCCGCGCCAGAGGCTCTTTGCAGCAAGGGAGGAGGCCCTCCCGAGTCTCAGTGCCGAAGGAATCAGTCCGGGGCGCAGGAGCAGAAGCCTGACTGCCCGGACAGTGCGGTACGAGCCCGAGCCGTCAGCAGTGCCGAAGAAGGCTTCGAGGATGTCCTCATGGTGGAGGTCGGTGACGGCGCGGAGGGCGAGGAAGGGGATTCCCCTCTGCAACGAAAGCAGGGCGAGGGGAAATGTCTCCATATCGCACACGGGAAAGGTCATGTCAGCAGTCAGAATTCTTTTCAACGCTTCCTTCCGCATCCTCTTCTGCAGAGTAATGATATATCCCCCCGTCATATCCCGTATCCCGTCCCACCTATCCGCATTGCGCGGAGCAGAGCCGTGGTCGAGGGAAAGCTGTCGTCCTTCCGGGAGTATGGCTCTCCCCTGCTCTTCATGACAGAGCAGCACGCGGGTACCCCGTATAAGGTCGCCGGGGGTGGCATTCTGATACAGGGCGCCGCAGAACCCCGTGGATACCACGAGATCCGGCATCTTCCTTGCAAGAAGATGGTGAAGCGCTGCCTGGGCGCGGAGGGTTCCCATCCCGGTCTGCACGAGATCGATTTCGAGGGAAAGGTGTTTTGCAGTGCGCCACAGGAAGGGATGGCTGCTTCTTACCAGCGGGCGCAGCTCCCTGACAATGCACCGTACTTCTTGCGGAAAGGCGGCAAAAAGCGCTATTCTCATGAATTTTTCCGGACCCTCCAAGGGCTTTTACGGCATCGCGCCTGCATTATTTCTTCAAACGAGGCCCCCGCACTTCCGTCCCCCTGTCTTTCTACAGCATAAGACAAAAAAATGAGAACGACAATACTTTGATACATTCCGCAGAATCCGTCACCCCGGCGGGTCCCGGACTTGGCCGGGACCGGACTGGGCCGCGCGATCCCTGACAAGCGGGAACAGGCTCGCCGGGTTCCGGAGAAAATAAATGGATTCCGGGTCAAGCCCGGAATGACGGCTATGGCTTTGCCGCCATTGTCCCATGAATTGTTCTTGAAGTCCATCCCGGTTTCTGGTAGTGATAAAGTATGAGTTCCTTTTTCTGCAAAGGATATTTCTACCGGTGAGCCTCCGGGAGGTTGCCGCCACATTCCTCCTCCTTCTCTCCGTGGCCTCTGGTGCATACGGCCTTTTTGCCCTTTACTGTGTTCTTGCTTTTTTTGCCGGAGGGGAGAGGCGGCAGGGGAGAATGCTCGTGATTCCGGTATCGATCCTGAAGCCCCTGAAGGGAATCGATCCAGGACTGAGGGAAAACCTGCTCAGCTTCTGCAGGCAGGAATACGGAGAGTACGAGGTCGTGCTGGGCTGCACCGACCCTGCCGATCCAGCATTGCCCGTAGCAGAGGAGATCGCGGCAGAAAAATGGTGTTCCGTCCGCACCGTTGCCGGCGGCCGGTCCCTCGGAGAAAATCAGAAGGTATCCAATCTCCAGGGGCTTGTCGAAGCGGCCCGCTATCCTTTTCTCGCCATAAGCGACAGCGACATGCGGGTGGATGGGGAATATTTGAGGACAGTTGCGGACGAATACCAGGGTGAGGGCAACGTGGGCCTCGTCACCTCACTCTACGTGATCCCGGCACCCGCTACTGCCGGTGCCGCACTGGAGTCCCTTACCCTCGCCCTCGACTTCATCCCTTCTGTTCTTGTGGCGCGGAAGATGGAGGGGGTTACCTTCGGTCTGGGGGCGTCCCTGTTCCTGTCGCGAAGAGCCCTGGAGGAGATCGGGGGGCTCCCTGCCCTTGCGGAATATCTGGCGGATGATTACCAGATCGGCAACAGGCTGTGGAAGATAGGGTACACCGTAGTCCTGTCGCGCTATGTGATGGAAGATGTCGCAGGGGCGATGAGCATCCGTGGACATGTCACGCACCAGATACGATGGGCGCGCACCTACCGTGCATGCAGAGGGTGGGGCTTTCTGGGGTACGGGATCACCCACTTCCTCCCACTGGCACTGCTGTTCCTCGCGGTGCAGGGCCTCACCCCCCTCTCCGGCGCACTGCTCGCAGCGGTTTTCGCCCTGCGCTATACCCTCGCCTTTGCGGTATATGCGCGGGTTATACGGAACAGGGCGTGGCTCAAATGGCTGTTTCTCCTTCCCCTGAAGGACCTGACAAGCTTCTTTCTCTGGTTATGGAGTCTCGGCGGCGGGACGGTCTCCTGGCGTGGCAGGCGCTACCGCATCATGAAAGGAGGGAGGCTGCGGCCCGCAGGAATGCAGGGCGTATCCTCCCCGGAGGCGCCGCCCTAGGGCGATCCAGGGAGAGGGGTGAACTATTCGGATTACCGGTGAGATGAACAGAGGTCCGGGGCACTGAAATCTCCTGATTTTTATTCGAGATACAGCTCTCCGCTGTCATAATCATAGGCAAAAAGCTCTGCGTATCTGCCCCAATCGATAGCTGTCTCAAGCTGGTTCCACGCTTCTTCGGTAGTGAAATGGTTTTCCAGAACGTCAATGAAAAAATCTTCCGTCATCCTGCGTTTCGACGTCGATTGGAGCACCTGCATTATCTGCTTCAGCAATTGAATATTGTGCAAAGCCGTATCCCTGAATAAATCCTTTTTCATGAGGGTATCGGCCTCCGAGAATTCCCCGCCCTTGTCCGTGATGATGAAATCACCTTCCCTGATCTCGCCGAAGCCGAGGAACCCCGCGGCCTCGATGAGAGGGAAGATATCATCAACCTCCATACTGAGGTCGGAGGCGAGAACGGAAATGTCGACTCTGTCCCCCTTGTCATGTACCAGCTCGATCAATCCCGCAATGGCGCCGACCTTTCCATGAGGCAGAAACTGATAACGTTCCTTTTCGAGCAGGAAAGGGACTTCCTTTGCCGGTTTGGTAAGAATGGTGAAAATCCGGTCCACGGTATACTTGAAATCCCGCGAGTTCTTGTCCCTCTCATGCGGCAGATCGATGAAAACGTCTGCCTTGACCCTGCCGGGATTGTGGCTCAAGATGATCGCCCTGCCCGCAAGGAACGCTGCTTCCTCGATGTTGTGCGTGACAAAGATGATCGATTTAATGGGCATCTCTTTCTTTAGCCACAAATCGGTCAACTCTCCCCTCAGATTCTCGGCCGTCAGGATATCGAGGGCCGAAAACGGTTCATCCATGAAAAGAATCTCGGGTTCTATGACCAGGGCTCGCGCTATTCCTACCCTCTGTCGCATGCCGCCCGAGAGCTCTCTCGGATAGGCGTCTTCAAAGCCGTCCAGTCCAACGACATCGAGCATCTTCACCGATTTTTCCTTTGCCGCAGGATCGGTAAATCCGTAGGACTTCAAGCCCAGCTCGACGTTTTCAAGCACCGTGAGCCACGGGAAAAGGGCGAAGCTCTGAAATACCATGGCGATCTTCGGTTGCGCCTTTGTCAGGGGAATGCCGTGATAGAGGATTTCTCCTTTTGACGGAGTGGTCAGGCCCACCAGTATTCTCAGAAGCGTTGATTTGCCGGCTCCTGAAGGCCCCAGGATCGAGACAAACTCGCCTTCCCTCACCTGGATAGTGATGTCTTCAAGGACGGAAAGCTCTTTGCCGCCGCTCATGGGGTAGGATTTCGTGAGGCCTTTTGTCTCAAGGATTATCTCCGCCATGTCCGTCCCTTCTTATTCAAGCCTGTATTTCTCCTGCGCAAGGGCAAAAAGCCGTTTCCAGAGCAGCCGGTTGATGCTGACCACGATAATCGCAATAGCAACGGTGCTCAAAAGCAGCAGACCGAAATTGCCCGATACGGTTGATTCGCTTATGAGGCTTCCGAGGCCCCTTGTTTTCATCGTCCCGCCTCCGAAGGTGACGTACTCGGAAACGACGCTCGCGTTCCAAGCGCCTCCTGTGGCGGTAATAAGTCCTGTGACGAGATAGGGAAAGATGCCTGGAAGAATCAACGTTTTCCACTTGCGCATTCCCTTCACTCCATAGAGCCGGGCTGTCTCTTTCAGGTCCTGCGGGATAGCGGATGCCCCTGCTATGACGTTGAAAAGGATATACCACTGCGTGCCGAGCAACATCAGAAATATCGA
>JADLDZ010000077.1 GCA_020846375.1 Nitrospirales bacterium
GGAGGTCCGGACGTTGCAGGAGGCACAGGAAACCGCTGCCTTGCCGCATCAGGAGGAACTCACGGAAGCCGGGGAGGACAACTCCCTTTCCGGCCTCCGGAGGGAAATCGGCACGCTGCAGCGCATCATCGATTATCAGAAGGGCAGGATCCTGGATCTGATGTGCTATAAGGACATCTTCGAGAGCGCCCAGAAGAGGCTCACTTCCGTCCGGCAGAAATACGAGGAACTGCAGGAAAAGATCAATGGGCTCATGGCTTCCGCGGGAGAGAGCCGGGAGGCATTTTCAGAGGTGGCGGGAGTCCTCCAGGACAACAACCGGGAGCTCGCTTCCTACATAGGGGTCCTTTCGGGAGAAAATACCGCCCTCTCGGAAAGGTTTGCCCGCTGGGAGGAAGAGCTCAGGAAGCTCTGGGAGGAGGCGGAGGCGCTCTCCGGGGCCGGCGCCGGAGCAGGGACCGAAACATCCGGCACTCTCGATGAGGAGAGGTATGAGGAGGTCCTTCGCGAGAAAGAGGAACTGGTGGACAAAGTGAGGGATTTCGTGAGGAAGCTGGAGGAGAAAAACGGAATGCTGGCGGATATACAGAAAAAGTATGATGATATAGAGAAGGAATATATGATCCTCTATAATCAGCAGCAGGCGGCCCAGCAGCACTGAAGCCTTCCGTCCGCCCTGTCCCCTGAAGGGTATTCTGCTCCTCTCCCCGGAGGGGAAAAGGGCAAAAAGTGTAACATATCCCGACACTTATCCCCGGATAAAATTGACAAAACACTGGTATAAAAACTATAATTTTGTTAAACGGGCGTTCATCTCTCTGAGAAGGAGCAGGAGGTATTATGGCAGAAGGTGTTGTTGAATTGACGAGTGCATCCTGGGAGCAGGAGGTAGTACAGTCCAGCGGATTGGTTATGGTGGATTTCTGGGCGGTGTGGTGCGGGCCGTGCCGGATGGTCGCCCCGACAGTCGAGGAGTTGGCGAAGGAGTATGACGGCAAGGTGAAAGTGGGCAAACTGAACACGGATGAAAACCCCGATGTGGCGAGCAAATACAAGATCATGGGGATACCTACCCTTATGTTCTTCAGGGATGGGCAGAAGGTCGATCAGATTGTCGGTGCTGTCCCTAAACCCCAGCTCAAGGCCAAGATAGACGCGCTGATCGGAAGTTAATGAGACGTTTGCGGCTTTTTGCCGTGCTATTCCTTGATTTTGTCCGCAGAGTGAAAAGGGAGCGGCTGACGGGAACAGGGCCGAAGCTCCCTCTTTCATTATTGCTTGCTGATATCCCCATCCTGCCTCCGCCGTGCGGGAAGCCGGCCGTTACGAAACGAGTACGAGGAGAGAGATGTTTGAATCACTGAGCGATAAGCTGGATTCCATATTCAGGAAGCTGAAAGGCAGGGGGCTGCTCAAAGAGGAGGATGTGGACGCCGCCCTCAAGGAGATACGGCTTGCCCTGCTCGAGGCCGATGTCAATTTCAAAGTCGTAAAGGAGTTTATCCGGCATATACGGGAGAAAGCGGTGGGAAAAGAGGTGCTGGAAAGCCTTTCCCCCGGGCAGCAGGTGGTAAAGATCGTCCATGATGCGCTGTGCGAACTGCTGGGCGCAACGAATACGAGGATCCAGCTTGCGCCCAACCCCCCTACGGTCATCATGATGATCGGACTCCAGGGATCCGGCAAGACGACCACCACGGCAAAACTCGCACGCTTTTTCAAAAAGGAAGGCCGGAGACCCCTTCTCGTGGCGGCGGACCTGCAGCGGCCTGCTGCAATCGATCAATTGGCGACCCTGGGCAAGCAGCTGGATCTCCCCGTTTTCCTTTCCCGGGAGACGAAGGACCCCGTCGCGGTAAGTGAGGAAGCGCTGAAGCGTGCAAAGCTGGACGGCAGGGATATCGTACTGATCGATACCGCGGGCAGGCTGCACATCAATGAAGACCTGATGGTCGAGCTGAAGCGGATAAAGGAGAAGGTGAGCCCACGGGAGATCCTCCTGGTGGCGGATGCCATGACGGGACAGGATGCGGTCACCATGGCGAAGAGCTTCAACGACCAGATAGGGATCGACGGGATCATTCTGACCAAAATGGATGGCGACGCCCGCGGCGGCGCCGCGCTTTCCATACGGAATATCACCGGTAAGCCCATCAAGTTCATCGGCACCGGCGAAAAAATCGACATGATCGAGCCCTTCTACCCCGACAGGGTCGCGGGCAGGATCCTCGGGATGGGGGATGTGCTCAGCCTGATCGAGCAGGCCCAGAAGTCCTTCGATCAGAAGGAGGCGGAGAAACTCCAAAAGAGCATCATGGAGGAGAGCTTTTCTTTCGAGGATCTGCGCGACCAACTGAAAAAGGTACGGAATATGGGGCCCATCGAGAACCTCCTCGGCATGATTCCCGGGATGGGGAAGGCGTTGAAGGAAGTGAAGGTCGATGAGAAGGAGTTTGTCAGGATCGAGGCGATCATCAATTCCATGACACCGGAGGAAAGGAGGAACCACCAGATCATAAACGGCAGCAGGAGGAAAAGGATCGCCATGGGAAGCGGGACGACGACTGCGGACGTGAACAGGCTCATCAAACAGTACCTCGATATGAAGAAGATGATGAAAATGTTCAAGGGGAAAAAGGGGTTCCGGCTTCCGAAAGTGATGCCCTTCTGACGGCGGCCCTTGCCTCATCGCAGCGGAATATAGTAAAATTCAGTTTTTCTTCAGAGGGCTTTGCTCTTCTGGGCAAATAAGGGGTTGAAATTCCAGGGAGTGCAAAGGATAGATTCCCGTTAAAAAGCAGGAGGTGAACAGTTGGTAAAGATCAGGTTGACGAGGATGGGGTCTCATAAGAAACCGTTTTATAGAATCATCGTTGCGGACGCAAGAGCCCGGAGGGATGGTCCTTTTGTGGAAATTATCGGGACCTACGATCCGAAACCGGAGCCGTCAGACATAAAAGTCAATATGGACAGGGCCAGGTACTGGATCAATTGCGGTGCTCAGCCGACGGACACGGTGAAGAGACTCTTACAGAAGGCCGGCATGTAATACGGGCTCCTCGGAAACGGGGTTGGGTACTCCTCAAACCGACATGGAGGTGGATGATGAAGGCATTGATCGAGGCAATGGCGAAAGCGCTGGTGGATAAGCCCGAGGAAGTGAAGGTGACTGAAATCGACGGAGAAAAGACCATTGTATACGAGCTGCGCGTATCTCCAAGCGATCTGGGCAAGGTGATTGGCAAGCAGGGGAAGACCGCCCGTTCCATGAGAACCATTCTGGGTGCCGCCGGTACGAAAATCGGCAAGCGCTGTGTCCTTGAGATCTTAGAATAACAAAACGTTTCTCCCTGAAGGAAAAGGGGCGTTTGCGACAAACGCCCCTTCTTATTGCATCGGAAAATGAGCGCCGGATTCGATATACTCACCCTCTTCCCCGGGATGTTCCAGGCCTACCTCGGCGAGAGCATCATGAAGAGAGCCTCGCAGAGGGGACTGCTCGACGTGAAGGTCTACAATACGAGAGACTATGCAGGGGACAAGCACCGGATCGTGGACGATTACCCGTACGGCGGCGGGGCGGGCATGGTGCTGAAGATCGATCCCCTCTACCGTGCGGTGCACTCCATAAAGTCCGACGGGAATGAGCGTCTCTCCGTGCTGCTCAGCCCGCAGGGGGCCCTTTTCAACCAGGGCAAGGCGGAGACCCTTGCGAAAGAGGAGAGGAGGGTCCTTTTTATCTGCGGGCGCTATGAGGGGATCGACGAGAGGGTGAAGGAGCTGCTGGTGGATGAGGAGATTTCCATCGGCGATTACGTAATGACTGGTGGAGAACTGGCGGCTTTGGTTATAATAGACAGCGTCGCCCGCCTGCTTCCCGGAGTGCTGGGGGATGAGGACTCCGCCAGGGAAGAGTCTTTTACCGGTGGGCTTCTCGACTATCCCCATTACACGCGCCCCCCTGAATTCATGGGGGTGAGGGTGCCGGATGTCCTGCTTTCGGGGAACCACCGGGAGATAGCGCGGTACCGGCGCAAGGAAGCGCTGCGCCGGACGCTGCAGAGGAGACCCGGCCTCCTCGAAAAGGCTGCATTGAGCCGGGAGGATTGTACGATAATCGATGAGCTTTGCTCCGAAGATACGGAAATGATGAGGAAATGGAGGAGAAGAAATGAACCTGATACATGCTGTTGAGGAAGGCTTCAAGAGAGAGGTTCCGCAGTTCACGATCGGAGATACCATCAGGATGCATGTCAAGGTGGTGGAAGGGGATAAGGAAAGACTTCAGCCCTTTGAGGGGGTGGTGATCGCACGCAAGGGGAGCGGGATCAAAGAGACTTTCATGGTGAGAAAGGTTTCCTTCGGCGTCGGAGTGGAAAGGATCTTCCCCGTCCACTCTCCCTCCATTGACAGGATCGAGATCCTGAAGCGCGGCAGCGTCAGGAAGGCGAAACTGTATTATCTCAGGAGCAAGAAGGGGAAAGACGCAAAGGTGAAGGAAAAGGAGAGAGAGAGGTAATTCCTCTCAGTCCGAAGCGCCCCGGCCGGTGGTATGGACCTCTATGCCTACGACAATGCCGTCAGAGGGGAGGGTTTTGAGGTCATTGCCGGAGTGGACGAGGCCGGCAGGGGGCCCTTGGCCGGCCCGGTGGTGGCGGCAGCGGTAATCCTGCCCCGGCACTGTCCCCTGAAGGGCATACGTGATTCCAAGACGGTGCCGGAGGGGGAGAGGGAGCATCTCTATGAAGAAATCTCCCGTGTCGCCCTTGCTTTCGGTGTCGGCATCATTGGAACAGAGGAAATCGACAGGATCAACATACTGGAAGCCACCCGCAGCGCGATGCTGGCAGCGCTTGCAGCGCTCGGAAGCGCAATGGATATCGTCCTGATCGATGCCCTTTCCCTTCCCCCCCTCTCCGTCCCGCAGAGGCCGATCATCAAGGGAGACGCCCAAAGCGCCTCCATCGCAGCCGCTTCCCTCGTCGCAAAGGTCCGCCGGGACCGCCTCATGAGGGAATACCACTCCCTCTATCCCCAGTACGGGTTCGACAAACACAAGGGATACGCCACGAAAGCCCACTGCGCCGCATTGCGGGAGTACGGGCCCAGTCCCCTGCACCGGAAGAGCTTTCAGAAAGTGCTGACACTCCCGCTGCCTTTCATGGGGGATTAGGGTGTGTTTGCACACTTTGCTTCGCTTCCGGAAAAGGGAAGGAAGATGAGAAAACTTCTCTGCTTTTCTTTTTATACGGTGCTGCTCTGTTCCGTAGCCGGCTGCCTCTTCGACAGGCCGACTGCCACTCAGGAGACGATATCGCACGGGGAGTCTTCCGGACATCCCGCTCCCGCGGCGGGAAAACGGGAGACGGTGACCTCTTCCTTTATCGTCGAGCGGCCCGATGCGATAAGCGACGAAGAGTTGATGAGAATGCGGGCCTCCTATACCGGTTCCGAGATGACACTGAATGAGGCGAAAACGATGCTTGCACTGCATGCGGGCCGGAAGAAAATGCCGGAAAACGTGCAAGAGACGATGCTTCAGGCACTGGACAGCCTGGCACGGCATATACCGGTGAAGGAGGCATACAAGCTGGTAGCCCTCCGGTTCAGGCTTTCTGACCTGAACGAATTCAAAAAAAACGGCAGCTCCGACTACGAGAGGAGTATCGGCCTCGACGGCAGGACGGTCTTCCGATGAGGTGACGGCTGCAGGAACCGGGTTATTGAATCAATCGGTTATCGGGAGAATCTCTATGGTCAAGAACGACAGATGGATACGGGAGATGGCGCAAAAGGGCATGATTGAGCCTTTCAATAAAAGCCAGGTCCGCAAAGGGGTTATCTCCTATGGGGTCAGCTCCTACGGGTACGATATGCGCGTGGGAGACGATTTCAAGATCTTCACCAACATCAACAGCACGGTTGTCGATCCGAAGCGGTTCGACCCGAAGAGCTTTGTAGACTTCAAGGGAGATGTCTGCATCATCCCCCCCAACTCCTTCGCCCTGGCCGGCTCCCTCGAGTATTTCAAAATCCCGCGGGAGGTGCTGGTGATCTGTCTCGGCAAGTCCACCTATGCGCGGTGCGGTCTTGTGGTGAATGTTACCCCCCTTGAGCCTGAGTGGGAGGGTCATGTTACCATCGAGATTTCCAATACCACCCCTCTTCCTGCAAAGATATACGCCCGGGAGGGGATCGCACAGCTGCTCTTCCTTCAGGCGGCGGAAACCTGTGAGA
>JADLDZ010000078.1 GCA_020846375.1 Nitrospirales bacterium
CGAAGTGCATCCCGACCCGGAAAACGCCCTGTGCGACGGGGCGCAGTCATTGCACCCCGCACAGTTCGGAACCCTGATGGAGGAGCTGAGGGCCGTTGCTCAGGCGGTGGGGAGACGCATCATATAGAGGAGAGGCGCAGGCCTGTCTCTCCCCCGCTCATATCTCCCTGCCGACCGCCTGCGCGACAGGTTTCAATTCCTGCATGAGCGCCGCAAAGAATTCCGGCTTCAGGGATTGCTCCCCGTCGGAGAAGGCCTCCTCGGGGTTGGTATGCACCTCGATGATCAGGGCGTCCGCCCCGGCGGCAACGGACGCTTTTGCCATGGGCGCTACCAGGTCCCATTTCCCCACGCCGTGGCTGGGGTCCACCACCACCGGCAGGTGCGTAAGCTGCTTCAGAAGGGGCACGGCGCTGAGGTCGAGGGTATTCCGGGTCGCGGTCTCAAAGGTCCTGATCCCCCTCTCGCAGAGCAGGACATTGAGGTTTCCCTTCGACATGATGTATTCCGCGGACATGAGCCATTCCTTGATGGTGGCGGAGAGGCCCCTCTTGAGCAGGATGGGCTTGTCCACGGAGCCCACCTCCAGCAGGAGCCTGAAGTTCTGCATGTTCCGCGCCCCGATCTGGATGATGTCCGCATACTTCATGAGGACGTCGAGGTCCCGAGGGTCCATGATCTCCGTTACGATCGGCAGCCCGGTCTTTTCCCGGGCGTCCGCCAGGTACTGGAGGCCCTCCTCCCCGAGACCCTGGAAGGTGTAGGGGCTCGTCCGCGGCTTGAAGGCTCCGCCCCTGAGGAAGGTCGCCCCTCCCTCCTTCACCTTCTCCCCGATGTTCATCATGATGGTCCTGTTCTCGACCGCGCAGGGGCCGGCGATCACCTGGATCTTTTTGCCGCCGATCACCGTACCCCGTATGGAAATTTCGGTGTTCTCCTTCCTGAAGTCGCGGCTGGCGAGCTTGTAGGGCTTGACGATCCGCACCACGTTCTCCACGCCCTCCATGGCGCGGATGGCATCCTCCTCGTTCTCGGTCACCTTCGAGGTGTCGCCGATGACGCCGATGATGGTCCTTTCGGTGCCCTGGGAGAGGTTGGCCTTCAGTCCCCTGCTCTCGAGCTTCTTGAGAAGGTGCCGCAGGGCCTCTTCCGAGGCATCGGGCTTTAAAACGATAATATCCATGCTCTTTCTTCCTCCGTTGACTGCTCTCGTGCTCTCAGCGCTCCGCCAGGAACTGCTTGAACGCATTGATGAAACGCCTGTTCTCCTCCGGCAGACCGATAGTGACCCGTATCTCCTTCGGACCGACGGGCCTGATGATGACGCCCTTTCGCAGCAGGGCGTCGTTCGCTCTCTTCGCCTCGACCTCCAGGGGCAGGTAAATGAAATTCGCTTCAGTGGGGACATACCGCACGCCCATCGTGTCGAACTCCCGGCAGAGATACTGCTTGCCCTCCCCGTTCACCGCCAGGGACCGCTGCAGATGCTCCCTGTCGTCCAGGGCGGCCAGTGCGGCGACCTGCGCCGGCGTGCCGGTGTTGAAGGGTGCCCTGATCCTGTTCATCCCGGCAATGATTCCGCTCTTTGCGATGCCGTACCCCACGCGGAGCCCCGCAAGGCCGTACGCCTTCGAGAAGGTCCTGAGGATGAGCACCTCTCTCCCTTCGGTGAAGTACCGCAGGGTATCCGGGTAGTCCGGGTCTTCGACATACTCGTAGTACGCTTCGTCGAGCACGACGAGGACGCCGCCGGGGAGCTTCTCCATGAAACTCCCGAACTCGTCCTTCCTGTTGATGGTCCCGGTGGGGTTGTTGGGGTTTGCCACGAAGACCATCTTCGTTTTCGGGGTGACGGCGTCCGCCATTTTCGTGAGGTCGTGCCGGTGGTCGGCAGTCAGGGGGATCTCGACGTCCGCCGCTCCCACAGACTGCACGGACATGGCATAGACCACAAAGGAGGGCCGGGCCATGACCGCCTCGTCGCCGGGTCCCAGGTAGGTCCTCACCGCGATGTCGAGCAGTTCGTTGGACCCGTTGCCGAGGATAAGCTCGTCCGGAGCGACCTTTACCCCGCGGGAGCCGAACTTTTCGCAGAGGGCCTGCTTGAGGTAGTATCCCCCCCCATCGGGGTAGCGGTGCAGGTCGCCCGTACCCGAGAGGTACTCTTTCAGCGCTGCGAGGGCTTTCGGGGAGGGCCCGAGGGGGTTCTCGTTGGAGGCGAGCTTGATGGAGTCCCTGATCCCCAGCTCGCGCTCGAGCTCGGACAGGGGCTTCCCCGGTACATACGGGCTGATCGCTGCGACATACGAACGCGGCTGCAGCACGCTCATCTCTCCACTCTTTCGCCCACGGGATAGGAGCCCAGGTGCTTCAGGTACAGGCAGTTTTCCTTCACCCCTTCGATCGCTTTCTGCACCCTCTTGTCGGTGATATGCCCCTCCATGTCGATGAAGAAGATGTACTCCCACGCCTTTCTCTTCGACGGGCGGGACTCTATGTTGGAGAGATTGATCTTCGCTCTCTTGAAGGGGAGCAGGATCTCGTAGAGGGCCCCGGGCGTGTCCTTCACCGAGAGGAGAAGGGAAGTCTTGTCATTGCCGGTCCTCGAAAAATAGTCCCGGGAGATCACCAGGAACCGGGTGAAGTTGTTCTTGTTGTCTTCTATGCTCCTCGCGATGAACTTCAGGTCGTGGAGGCGTGCCGCCATCTCGCTCGCAATGGCCGCCGTATTCCCGTCCTTCGCGGCGATTTCAGCGGCCTTCGACGTGCTGGAGGCTTCGTAGACCGCGGCGTGCGGCATATGGGCTTCGAGCCACCCCTTGCATTGCGAGATCGCCTGGGGATGCGAGTAGATCTTCTTCACCTTCCCGGGGTCGCCGCTCAGGGAAAGGAGGTTGTGGGACACCTCCAGGAGCACTTCGGCGGATATCTTGAGGTCATAGTCCATGAACATGTCGAGGGTGGAGCTGACCACGCCCTCGTTGGAGTTCTCGATGGGCACCAGCCCGTAATTCGCTTCGTTCCTCTCCACCGAGGAGAAGACGGATTTGATGCTCTCAAAGGGGATGTACCGGGAGGAGAACCCGAAATGGCGCAGGGCGGCAAGGTTGGTGAACGTGCCTTCGGGGCCGAGGTAGGCCACCTTCAGGGGCTCCTCGAGCGAGAGGGAGGCGGAGATGATCTCCTTGAAGATTATTTTCAGTGCCGCAGAGGGGAAAGGCCCCTGGTTCAGTGCGCTGATACGCTCCAGGACCGCCTTTTCCCGTTCGGGGGAGTGGAAGGGGAGATTGGCCTCCCTCTTGATCGCGGCGATCTCGACGGCGTAGCCGGCCCTCTTGTTCAGGAGCGCCACGAGCTCCGC
>JADLDZ010000079.1 GCA_020846375.1 Nitrospirales bacterium
ATCGCGGTGAGACCCAGGTCCTTGAGCAGCCCCATCTTTTTCGCTGCATGGTTTATTTCCGCACGCTTCGCTTCCGCGACAGAAGGACTCTTCTCCTTTGCCACCGTGTAATCGACAATAAGGTTGGCAAGCTCCCGGAGCTCCAGGTTCAACCCGGCCTTGTCGAAGGGCGGCGTCATGTGGCTTATGTTCACCGACATCCCCCGCCGCTTTGCCTGGAGCCCCTCTCCCACATTATCGACGAGATAGGGATAGATATTCGGCATATCCTGTATCAACGCCTCCGCGGGGTCGTCGTCACCGAACCCCACCTCCTTGCCCGAAAGCCACTCGTGGGTGCCATGGGTGCCGATGTGGGCTACGGCATCCGCCCCGAATTCATTTTTCAGCCAGAGGTAAAAAGCGACATACTGGTGATGGGGGGGTGTTTTGGCATCATGGTACGCCTTCTTCACGTCCTGCTCCACTCCCCGCGAGGGCTGGGGGGTGAAGAGGACATTCCCGTACCGGAGGGCCGGGAGGACAAAGAATCGCCTTCCCCGCTCGTCCTGCCATAGCATGACAGAGCTTTTTTCCGGCGGCCCCCAGCTCTGCAGGATCTCCTTTCTGAGCCCCTCCGGCAGTCTTTCGAACCACTGTGTATAGGTATCCACCGGGAGAAGCACCGCCCTGCCGCTCCGTGCCAGCCTGTCGAGCTCGCCCTGCGCCCAGTTGCCGAGGTTCCGCGCATAGGTAAAGATGTCATTGAAAAGTGTCCGTTTATCCAGGTCCTCCCGCCCCGCGTCGTACCCCTCGGCGATGAGCCGTTTCCGGATCTCCCAGAGGCTCTCGGGCAGGACATTGAGGTAGGAGGCCCCGATATTCTGTTTCCCCGGGGGAAAGTTGTAGTAGATAAGCGCAATCTTCTTCTCCCTGTTTGGTTTTTCCTGCAGCGCGATCCATGCCCTGACCCGGTGGGCAAGGCGCTGAATCCGTTCGGGGAGGGGCATCTCTTCCACATACTCGACCCCTGTCCCGGGGTCCCGCAGGGTCTCCTTCGTGGCAATCACCGTGGGCTGGATGATCCCCGCCATTTCGGGCTGTGCTATCTGCCAGGTGCGTTCGAGGATGTCGAGCCCCACCGGGGACCGCTTCCACTCCTCCCGCGACTGTTGGTACAGCACGATGGCGTTGATCACCGGGACATCGAGCCTGCTCAGCAGGGGGATGAGGGCAGCCGGCTTCACCCCTACCTTCATGCCCACCGCGATGACCGCCCTTACCCGGGACTCACCTTTCTCAGTGAAGAAAAACCGCTCTACCGGGGCCTCGGGGGGAAACCCGAACACCGGCAGAACATTGAGCCCCTCGTCCTCGAGGCGCTTGATCAGGGCGTCGAGATAGGGAGACCGCCCCGGCTCGAGGGTGTTCCGGTAAAAGACGATCCCGACCCAGGGCCTGTCGGGGCGGCAGGAGGGGCATGCCTTTGCATAGTCGTCAAAGCTCTCGAAGACCTTTCCCGTGGTATGCTCATAGATCCCGAATTCGGGGGGCTTTACGGGCGGATCAACGGGAACGCGGAAGGCAAAATCCTTCTTCAGGGCATAGAGGATCATATTCTTGATATTCCCGGCTCCTCCTGCGCTGTAATACCCGGAGATGCGCTCGTCGAGCCGGATGCCCATTTCCCGGTGGTCGGTATCATAGGCCCCGCCCACGGCATACACATTGCCCCCCTTTTTGATCACCTCCGCAAGCTCGGGAGCGAGGGCATCGGAGAGTTCCCTTCCCATGATCAGGATAATCACCAGCCTGGACGCCTTCAGACCCGACAGGTTGCGGCTGCGGATATCCCGGGAGGGGTAGGTATGGAAGGAAACACGCTCCAGCTCCGGGTGCTCTTTCTTCAGCGTCTTCACTGCCTCGATGGTGGTCCGTGTGTAGGTATCGCCGAGCAGGAGGCTCACCTCCAAAGGCGCGGCGTGGGCGGAAAAGGCGAAGAGGCAGGTGAGCACCAGACCGAAGAGCATCCTACTCAGGAACATAGACCATCCTCCCGTCCTTGAGCTGATACGCGGTCCCGAGCCGTACCCCCTCACCGCCCATTTTCTTGTCCGTCACTTTCCGCACCTTGATCTCCTTACCCTTCTTGGTGATGATCTCCACCGTACCGTCTGCGTTCTTTTTCGTGATGGTCATTTCGGACCGGGGGTTCAGCATGTCGAGCATGTTATGCGCCATGAAGAGGGCGATCATCATGCTCACGATAAAAACGACGCTCGCATCGAAAAGGTTCGCAACCCCCGCGATGGGGTCCTCCAGGGGCTGCTCGTACCGCTCAAACCGTCTCCGTCTCTTCAGAAACCTCATCGTACACCTCCCTGGTATCCAACTCTTTCGCCAACTTTCCGGGCGCTGTGGTGACATTCCCCCCGGCCGCTCCGAGGGCAAGCTCTGTAAGATATTCCATTTCCCTCATATCCGCACGCACCCACTTCTCCCGCGCCAGTGACATGAGATAGGCGACGATCCCGCAGGCAAGCCCTACGACGGTTGCGGTAAACGCCGTGACCATGCTCCCCGCCATCTTGGGCATATCCCCCTGGGCAAGAGCGGAGAGGGAAATCCCCATGGGAATCAGGGTCCCCATGAGGCCGAGGGCGGGTCCGACGCGGATGGCAAAGCGCACCCGGTCGAGGGACTTCACCAGATCGAGCTCCGCTATCTGGAGAAGCCGCTCCAGCTTCACCCCGAGGAGAGAGGCGCTCCCTGCAGGGGAAGACCGGTCTTCCGCTTCCAGCGTCTTCCGGTAGGTATCCACGGGAAAGGAGATGCCCCGCCGGCGCTCGATCCATTCCCGGAGAAACCCTCCGAGAGCGATAACCATCCAGAAGGTGAGCAGGACGAGCCCCGCCACCACCGGGAAGAAGAGTGCCGAAGAGATGATATACAGAAAAGTTTCCAGGCCTGCGAGGATATTCATCGTCCGCCTCCCTGCCGTGCAAAAAGAAGATATCCCGCTATGAACGCGGCGGAAAGCACTACGGCCATCCCGAGCATATCGTTGACCGGAAGATTGTTGCCTTCACCGGCAAAGGAGGAGTAGATGCCCCGTGCCTCCTCGATCTTTGCGGGCAGGTACAGGGAGGTGATGAAATAGAGGCCGATCCCGATCATCCCCATTCCGAGCCCCGTCCCTGACCGCCCGCTCTGCCGGAGGCGTACTCCCTTCGAGAGGACAAGAGAGAGGGCGACGAAGGTGGTCCCCAGCAGAAGACCCACCAGAGCAGGGGGCAGTGCGATGACGCTCAGCGCCGACCAGGTGGAAAAGGTCATGGCGGTGAGGCATACCGGGCAGGGGATGAGCAGGAGCAGGGCCGGACGGAGCATATGATTCCTGACGCCCTCCGGCGGAGCAGCATCCTTTCCCGGCCTTCCCGGGCAGCCCGCCGCCGTCGCGAGAGGTACCGGATGCTCCGCTGCCTCATGTTCATGCTTTTGCGTACGCACCAGGCTTATTCCCCAGGCGATCATCCCCGCGGCCATCAGGGCATGGAGATACGGTCCCCGTTTGAGGGCCGGCTCCAGCAGCTCCATGATCCATCCCGAAAAGACGGCGAGGAGCACAAAGAGAGCGAGATACGACAACAGCACCGCATACATGCCTTTCCCCGTGATCCTGCCGAAGCCAAGGCCGAAGCCCACCTTCACCGAGAAAATCCCGAGGCTGAAGAGCATGCCGCCGCTCCAGAGGATGATATTCAGATCCATTTTCCCCTCACTCCCCTGCTTTGGCCTGTTTGCACGCCTGCCGGCTGCCGGCGCCCTTCGCGGGGAGCGTAAAGCCGTTCTGCTTCTCGAGGGCGACCAGCACCGCCTCGTACACCGCCTTCCCGATGAGCTCCCCGATCTTGCTGTGTCCACCGGTCTGCGTCACCACCGGCCCGGTCTTCCCCGATGCCACAATGATGCTGTCGGTGCCCGTCCCGGTCGCCTGGATCCCTTTCGTATAGCTGCTGGGGACCTTCAGGTCCTGGAAAGCCGCGGTCTTGGCCTCGGTGGCGGTGATGATCGCCCGTGCCATGGCGCCGTCCGTAAGCCGCGCATCGGTCAAAATAAGGATGTTCACCGTACCTTTCGGCTCCTCTCCTCCCTCGACATACGCGCCCTCGTCGACCCCCGTCCGCAGGGCATTGGTCTCCGCCCCCGCCGTCACCAGCACCGTGACGGTAAAGGGCTTGAAGGACCTGGTGACCACCGCGAGGTTATCCATGTCCGCGGCAGTGCCGGTCAGGGCGACGGCATCGGTGGATATCCCGAGCTGCCCGGCGATTCTCTCCCGGATCTTTCTCAGATAGACCTTGCCTCCCACCTCCTGTTCCGTCTTCAGCACCTGGCACACCGAGAGCCACAACTGCGGCTGCGCCGCATGGTTCACCACTGCCCTGGCATCGACCCATCCATCCGTGGTCGAAAGAACCCGCCTCTTCTCCGGGAAGCGGATGACCAGGCTCTTTTCCCACATGCCGTCCCTCTCGGATTTCATCACCTCCGCTTTTGAAAAAAGGCCCTGAGGCAGGGGGATCTCCCCTGCCTCCAGGGTAAAGGAGGAAGTGGCAATGAAAGAGAGACAAAGGATGAGAGAGAGCAGCCAATACGCGGAAACAGCAGGTATCCTGGATATTTTTTTCATGACGTTATTTCTCCTTTTTTATTGAATACACGCGCATCAAAACCGAACCGACAGGCCGCCGAACACCTCCACAGGAGGCATGGGGTAGAAAGACCCGTCCTGGCTGAAGAGGTTGTATTTCTTATTGAAAAGGTTCTTCCCGATGAGGAAGACCTCGCTCTTCGCCTTTCCCCCGAACAGCTTCAGCTCCTGGCTCACCTTGCCGTTCATCACCGCATAGCTCCAGGATTCGGGCTGGGACCCATACCCCATGTAGTGCGATACATACTGTTCCTCGATCGACGCCGTAAAGCCTCCCGGGGTCTTGTAGACGATGTCGCCCTTGACCGTATGCCGCGGCATGAAGGTTATTTTCCGGCCGGTGAGAGTATCCGTGGGGTCCTGGTAATAGTAGCTGGCGAACAGGGTGAAGCGGCCCAGGGCCAGATCCGCATTCACTTCCACGCCCCTGATACGCGCCTCGCTGATATTCGTGGGCATCCACTTTCCGGCAGCATCGGGCGCCCACTGGATAAGGTCCTCCACCTTCTTGTGGAACACCAGCGCCTTTGCCGTGAGTCCTTTCAGGATCTTCTGCTCGACAGACAGCTCAAACTCGGTGGACTTCTCCGGCTTGAGAGAGGGGTTTCCCGCTGAAAAGCCCGAATCCGGCCAGTACAGGTCATTGAAGGTCGGGATCCGGTATCCCATCCCGGCCGCTCCCCGCAGGATCGTGTTCTCGAAAGGCCGGTAGAGCACCGATACCCGGGGAGTAAAACGGGACCCCTCGTCGAAATCATCATACCGCACTCCGGCGGTAAGGGTTGCATTCTTCAGGAACGCAAATTCGTCCTGCACGAAGACTCCCTTCCGTGTCCGTTTGCGCTCCCCGATCTGCGCTCCCTCGGCCTTCTCGGGGATCAGCTCCACCCCGGAAGTGATGGCGTGGGCATTCCCGATGAAGAGGGTGTGCTGGAGTGCCCCCCCGGTGACGGTCGTCTCGATGGTGTCGGTGGACCAGGTGGACAGGGAGAAGAGCTCCGCATAGTGGCGGTAGAGGTCGAAGCGGAACGTCTTGAAGTTCACCGTAGTCCCCAGGAAGGAGTTGATGTCCCTCTGCCTGCTGGTAGGGGTGGGAAAGGTGGACGACCCCGGCACTCCCGCGCTCCGGTAGCCGTAGTCGGCATTCAGCGCCATATTCACTTCTCGGGAAAAGGTATAGGTGAGCTTCCCGTTTACCCCCCAGAGGTCGTAGTCGGTGTTCTCCCTGAAGCCGTCGGACTCCTCTTTCAGCGCCCCAAGGACATACCCGGCCTTCCCCAGCCTCCCTGAACTGCTGAAGGTATAGTTCCTGGTGTTGTGGCTGCCGTAATACGAGGAGAGGGTCGTCTCGGGAGTATCGGGAATTTTCGTGATGATATTGATGACGCCCCCCATTGCCTCGGCTCCGTACAGGGCCGACGAGGCCCCCCGCAGCACTTCGATGCGCTCGATGGTATCGAGGGGGAC
>JADLDZ010000080.1 GCA_020846375.1 Nitrospirales bacterium
CCTTCAATTACTCACGGGTCAACAACCTTGCCGCTGCCAGGGCGGAGGGGGACTATTTTCTCTTTCTCAATGACGATACCGAAGTCATTTCTCCCGGGTGGATCGAGTCTTTGCTGGAATACGCGCAGCAGCCCGGGGTCGGAGTGGTAGGGGCAAAGCTGCTCTACCATGACGGAAACATCCAGCACGGGGGCATCTTTCTTGTGGATTACGGGGGAGGAGGCCGCCATGCGTTCCGCTTCTTTCCTTCTGACACACCCGCCTATTACGGACTGTCCGAGGTGGCCAGGAACTGCTCCGCCGTCACTTTCGCCTGCGTGATGGTGCCGAAGAAGGTCTTTCGGGAAGTGGGCGGACTTGACGAGGGTCTCCGGATCGAGTGCAACGATGTGGACTTCTGCCTGCGGACGGGCAAGGCGGGGTATTCCGTTGTCTGGACCCCGTTTGCGGTCCTCTATCATAAGGAGCTGACCTCGCGGGGGCCCGCCAATGTGATCGAGGATGTGGAGGCCTTCTGGAATCGCTGGAGATCTCTCCTCGAAAAGGGAGATCCTTATTACAATCCGAACCTGACCCTGGAGGCGGACAATTTTTCCCTCAGCAAGAGGCCGGTCATCGTGGCGCACCATGAGCCGAACCGCGCTGCATGCTTCGTCCCCGAAGTATACCGGAGCTCTGCAATGCTGCCGAAGGAGGTAAAGAATATCCTGGTGCTCAAGCTCGATCACCTCGGAGACCTGATCCTCAGCCTTCCCGCGGTGACGCTCCTGAAGAGGAAGTTCCCCGGCGCACGGATCACCCTGCTCGTGGGCAGTTGGGCGAAAACCGTCGCGGAAGCGGCGCCGGACGTGGACGAGGTGCTGACCTTCGATTTCTTCGATGAGAGGTCGGAAAAGGGGGTGCGCCAGCCCGGAAAGAAAGAGAAAGAGCTGCTCGCTGAGAGGCTCCGTACCTATGATTTCGATCTGGCCATCGATTTCAGGAAGCATCCCGAGACGCGGGAGGTCCTCCTGCTCTCGGGCGCCCGGTACACCGCGGGCTTCAGCCCGGAAAACGAATTTCCGTGGCTTTCCTTCAGCCTGAAACTGAACCATGCCATCGGGAATGTGTCCGGCCAGCGCTATAAGCCCCATATCACCCTGCAGCTTGCCGCCCTCGTGGACGCGCTCCCCATGGAAGGAGGGACCGCTGTCGCTCCGTCCGGAGATATCGAACTGCCGAAGCTGCGCTTCGATGCGGAGCGCAATTTCCCTGAACGGTATGCGCATCTGCGGAAGGCCGCTTTCCTTGCTGGGATTCATCCGGGTGCCGGAGGCAACATCAAGCAGTGGCCGGTACGCTATTTCGCGCGGCTCGCCGATATGCTGATCGAAAGGGACGGTGCGATGGTGGTCATCTTCGGGGGAAGGTCCGAGAGAAAGCTTGCCGCGGATATCCGTTCTCTCATGAGGTACGGAGAAAGGGCGGTCAATTGCGCGGGAGAGATCTCCCTTGCCGAATTCATGGCGCTGGCGGGAGCGTGTCATCTCTTCGTCGGAAACGACAGCGGTCCCTGCCACATTTCCGGCATCATGGGAGCACCCACTCTGGTGGTCTCCGGCGGGCAGGTCATGCCCCATGAGTGGCATCCCCTCGGACAGAAGACCCTGTCTGTCCGGCTCGGTGTCGGTTGCGCACCCTGTTACAAGGCATGGGCGGAACAATGCCCGTACGATCTAAAGTGCCTCCGGTTCCTCTGGCCGGAGAGGGTCTGGGAGGCCTCCCGGCATCTCCTTGCCCTGTCAGGTGTCCCCGTAAGAGGAGGAAACGGCAGGAGCAATGAGGGAGTACAGAAAGCGGAGATGCTGCCGGAACAGTACGGAGGGGTGCGGGCGGGGAGATGACGGATAGAAAAGGGACACTGCGGAACGCTGTTCTTGCAGTATTGTTTCTTATTGCTGTCATGCTCTCGCTCCAGGCGCAGGGAGGCTTTATATTCTCCTCCCGCCTTTCGGTCGAAGTGAAAGTCCCCTCCGGAGGGGACACTTTCCAGGTTTTTTTCGACAAAGGGGCCGGCTATAACGAAGCCGATTCGGTGAGAGCCGAGGTGAAAGGCGGATCGTTCGAAAAGGTCCGCTTTGCAATTCCGGCGGTGAGGGTCGGCAAGGTCCGCATCGACCCGGGGACGCGGTAGGGGATGTACTTGTCAGGAGCATCTGCTTAAAGACACTTCTTCATGAGAGATGCTGGGAGGGAGAAAGCATCCTCCGCGAGTATGCTCCGGTGAACGATATTTCCGCATTCGGTATGAGGGGAGGGGCTCCTTTCCCTCGCTTCGTCCGGACCCGATCCCTTCTTTGAGTACCGGGGGGAGCTCTCCCGCTTCCAGGCAAAGATAGGCAATGCATACCTGTATGCCGCCGCATTTCTATCAGCGCTTCTCTTTTTTCTCATCCTCCAGTTCTCCCCTGTCTTTTCAGGCTACTTTGATAAAATAAAGCCCGCTCTTACCGTGGTGATCCGGTACCGGTACGGTGTTGCGGCGCTTCTCTTCGTCATCCTTGTTTCTGCAAAGCTCCACGGCTCCTCATTGCCGGTATGGGATCACTTCCTGAAAATGAAGACAGACCCTTCAGAGAAGTCACTCCTGATGGGGAAAGAGAGGGACATCCGTTCCGACGAGTGGCTGGTGCAGACACCCATGTACCTCTCGCAGGCTGAGAGTAAGGGGCACTTCCCCGTCGTTAACCCGAATATCCGCTCCGACGGACAGAATATGCTCGTCAGCTATTACGCCCCTGCTCTCGATATCACCCAGATCGGAAAGCCGTTCAACTGGGGCTTTCTTCTTTTGGGACGGGACTATGGATTATCATGGTATTGGTGGTCGAAGCTCCTGCTTCTGCTCCTCCTCTCCTATGAGATGTGCCTCCTGCTCACCGGCAGGAGCCCCTTCCTCTCCGCTCTCGGGGCGCTGTGGATCTCCTTCTCCCCGTTCATTCAGTGGTGGTTCAGCACTCCCCTGGTGGACCTGATTATCTACACACAGGCCCTTGTTGTTGTGGCATGTCGCTACGTGATTACGGAAAGCCGACGGATGAGGGTTTTCCTCATGACTATCCTGGCCATAGGTGCCATCGGCTTTGTCCTCTCCCTGTACCCTCCTTTTCAGGTCCCGCTGGGATACTTCATCCTGCTTTTTGTTATGTTCTTTTTCTTTGCCAACAGGCAAAACATAAAGTTGGGGAGATTCGATCTGGTCCTGGTTGCGGCAGCCCTCCTCCTGGTCACCGGAGCGCTGCTTTCTTTCTTCGTGCAATCGAAAGAGGCGATTCGTTTAATGATGGACACTGTGTACCCCGGGCAGAGACTGGTCACGGGGGGCGGGTACGATATGGGCTTTCTGCAGTTCTACCTGACTAACTGGCGTCTCCCCTTTCATGAGGTCAACTTTCTGAACCGCTGCGAGCTCAGCACTTTCCTCCACTTCTTTCCCGCTGTCCTGTTCCTGTTCTTCCGGGTGTACCGCTTTGATAAGGAAGGGTGGCGGCTTGCCGCTGCCCTTTTCTGTTTTGTTCTCTTCCTGCTCTCGTGGCTCTTCGTGCAGTACCCCGAATGGTTTGCCCGGTATTCGGTTTTTTCCCGCGTCCCTGAGCATCGTCTGCAGGTGGTCATCAGCCTTCTGGCGCTCTACCTGAGCATCTGGATGTTCTCCCTGATTTCGAAGCACAAGCCGGTACGGCTCTTCGAGGCATGTATCATATCCCTGTTTATCACTCTCTTCTACCTCTACTCCCTGAAGCACACCCCCATGCTCGGGTATCTTCCTTCGCGGTACGCTCTGCTGACACTGGCGTTTTTTTTCCTGTTAAACTGCTCATTTCTCCTCGGCAGAGCGAGGATATTCGGCCTTCTCCTCACGTTATTCATTGTTATATCGGGTATGACTGTCAACCCGCTGTCCAGGGGGACAGGACCCCTTTACCATAAAGTCATTACGCAGAAAGTCCTCGCAATAGAAAAGGCGAATCCCCGTTGTACCTGGGCTGTGGTAAACAGTTCGGTAATGGGGAGCTACCTGATCGCCCTTGGGGTGAAGTCGCTGAACAGCGTCCATTACTACCCTGATATGAAGCTATGGAAGAGCCTCGATCCAGCGGGCAAATACGTACAGGCATACAATAGATATGCTCATATATCCCTGCGGATCGCGGAGAAGGATATCCGGTTTGAAGTCCTGCAGCCTGATCTTTTTACTGTTTTCATCTCCCCGGAGGATCTGCGCAGGGTTGGGGTAAGGTATGTACTCTCCCTCGGCAGGATTCCGGTGGAGAGTGCGATCCTGAAAGAGATAGACAGGGTGGAGGGCGATA
>JADLDZ010000081.1 GCA_020846375.1 Nitrospirales bacterium
GGACCTTTTCGACACCGCCCTCGCCTTTTCGGGCCGGAAGCTCCCTGCAGGGGACGGGCTGCTCATTGTCACGAATGCCGGGGGACCCGGCATCATCGCCGCGGACATCGCGGAGAAGATGAAGGTGAGGCTTCCGCAGATGACGAAGAGCTCCATCGATGCCATCGCCTCCCTCCTCCCCCCCACTGCCTCTCTGTACAACCCGGTGGACATCATCGGGGATGCCACCTCCGAAAGATATGCGGCGGTGCTGAGCAAGGCCGTCCATGACCCCAACGTGGACGGTATCGTCGTCATCCTCACTCCCCAGGCCATGACGGACGTGGAGAACACCGCCGATATCATTATCGAGACGGCGCAGGCGACGGATAAACCCATTATCGCCTCTTTCATCGGGGAAATGAGGGTGCGGGACTCCATCGAGAAACTCAAGAGCCGCTCCATCCCCAGCTTCGTCTATCCCGAAACAGCGGTACGGTCCTTCAGGAGGATGTACGACTACACGGTATGGCAGCACCGGTTCGACGGGCCCCCGCCGGCAAGGACGGAGGGAAAAGAGGAGGTGGCCGGCCTCATCTCCTCCCTCCTGGACGGGGAGCGGTATGAGGTAGGGGAAGAGAGCGCCAGGGATATCCTCTCCCGCTACGGGTTCATCTTTCCCGAAAGAGGCCTGGCCCGCACCTCCATGGAGGCCTTCGCCATCGCGGAAAGGATAGGCCCTCCCCTGGTGATGAAGATATCCTCTCCCGACATCCTCCATAAGACGGACGTGGGCGGAGTAAAACTGAATGTCGGCTCCGCCCTCGCTGCCCGCGATGCTTTCGTGGAAATCACGAGCAATGTAAGAAGGCTCATGCCCGACGCCTTCATCGAGGGGGTCATGCTCTACGAGATGATCAGGGGAGGGAGGGAAGTGATCATCGGCGTCACCTATGACAGGACCTTCGGCCATATGCTCATGTTCGGGCTGGGCGGCATCTATGTGGAGGTGCTGAAAGACGTTTCTTTCAGAATTGCGCCGGTCTCGCACAGCGAGGCGATCGCCATGATCGACGAGATCAGGACCAGCGCCCTCCTGCGGGGCGCCCGGGGAGAAAAGCCGGTGGATAGGGAGGCGATCGTCGAAGGCATCATGAGGGTGTCGGACCTCGTGACGGATTTTCCCCGCATCCGGGAGCTGGACATCAACCCCCTCACGGTGATGAACAGGGGGGCCTTCGCCCTCGACGCCCGGATCATTTTCGAAAGGCCTGAACAGGCATATAAAGGATAGAACAGGAAAAATGATACAATGGAGAACGAATCCCCGGCACCGGCTTCCTGAGGAAGCATCCGCCCGGACCCTCAGGGGCTCCGCGGGGAAGTGCGAAAGGTGCGGTGCGGGACGTGAAGGAGGAGGAAATACATGATTCCCGTATTCATCATTTCGAACAGGGGGTACGCCGGAAAGACGCTGCTTGCCATCGGACTGGGGCTGAAACTGATCGAAAAGGGGTACAAGGTAGGGTACATGAAGCCCATCAGCAAGACGCCGGTGAAACAGGGGGGAGAGGTATACGACGCCGATGCCCTCTTCATGAAGGAAGCGCTCTCCCTGTCCGATCCGATGAGCACCATCTCTCCCTTTGTCCTCAGCTATGAGATGCAGAGCCTCCTGCTCGAGGGCAAGCCCGTGGACGCGAAAGAGAGGATCAGAAAGGCATTTTCCGCGCACAGGGACAAGGACTTTCTCCTTATCGGCGGCTCCGGCGACCTCTTTGAAGGGGCGGCCCTCGACAGCAATGCCCTCACCCTCATCGAGGAGATGGGCGGACGGGCGCTCATGGTGGAGGCATGGAAAGGGGACCTCTCCATGGATACCCTGCTCGGGGGCAAGAGGCTGCTCCAGGGGAAATTTGCGGGCGGGGTGATCAACAAGGTGCCCGCCAACGCCCTGCAGCATGTGGAACAGAACGCGAAGCCCTTTCTCGGGAAGAAGGATGTGCAGGTCTTCGGGATATTCCCGAAGGACGGACTTCTGGAGTCGATCACCATAGCGCAGCTTATCGAGATCCTCCACGGGAGGGTCCTCTGCTGCGACGACAGGCTGAACGAATTCGTGGAGCATTTTTCCATCGGCGCCATGGACGTGGACAATGCTCTCGCCTATTTCAGGAGGGTCCCGAACAAGGCGGTCATCACGGGAGCGCACCGCTCCGACATCCAGCTCGTGGCCATGGAGACCTCCACGAAGTGCATCATTCTGACCGGCGGCCTCAGCATCAACGATGTCGTCCTCGGCAAGGCACAGTCGAAGGGCATTCCTCTTATTTCGGTGTCGGAGGACACCTTTACCACGATCGACAGGATCGAGTCGGTAATGGGGAAGACCCGCATCCGCGAGCAGAGGAAGATAGACCGTGCAAAAGAGATTATCGATGCATCCTTCGATACGGACGGCTTTCTTGCGGCGCTCGCATGAGCACAATAACCCCTCCCGCCCTCCCCTTACTTCAAGGGGAGGCGCAGATCCCCGGAGCCACCCCTTTCCTTGATGGAAAGGAACCGTTTTCCGCTATTCCTTTCCGCCAGGGGAGTGGGCTACAATCGTATCCCTGACCATATCCTACTCCTCCAGATACTTTTTGATCTCCCCGAGAAACTCCTTCACCATGACCGGCTTTGAAATATATCCGTCGAACCCTTCCCTGAGGAATTTCTCCTTGTCGCCCCTCATGGCGTACGCGGTAAGGGCGACCACCTTGATGCGTTTCGTCTCCTCCTCCGCTTTCAGCAGCTTTACCACCGTCAGTCCGTCCACCCCGGGCAGCTGGATATCGAGAAGGACGAGGCAGGGGAGTTCCCTCTTCGCCAGTCCCAGCGCCTCTTCCCCTTTATCGGTCCCGATCCCTTCGTATCCTCCCATGGAGAGGAGGTCCAGGAACAGCTCCCTGTTCGAGGGATCATCTTCTACAACAAGCACCTTCGGCTTACTGCTCATACCTTCCTACTTCCTTTCCTCCGTTTTCCTTGACTTTCCGTAGTATCCGGTGCGCTTTGAAAATAATCTCCTCAGGGGTGGAGGCGTCCTGCGGATAGTTGACAATGGCGGCGCTCCCCGTAATGCGCCCCTGGGGCATCGCTTCCCCTCCGAAGAAGGGGTACCCCTCGATACAGGAGAGGAACCGCTTTGCCACCGCCTCCGCCGGCTCCTTCGGCGTATTGGTGAGCACGATCCCGAATTCATCGATGCCGTACCGCACCACCGTATCGGACCCCCGCAGCCCCTTCCGGAGGATGTCCGCCACCTTCCTGATACAGATATTGGCCCGTGCGATGCCGTGGACTCGTATGTATTCGGTGAAATTGTCCAGGTCGATGATCAGTGTCGTGAAGGTATTCCGGTACCGCTTTGCCCTGCTCACCTCCTGGGCGAGCCGTATCTGGAAATAGGCGTGGTCGAAAAGGCCGCTGACTTCGTCCAGGAACCCCGCCCGTGCGGGATAGGTCACCTCGAGGTCCTGTATGTACGCGAGCAGGTCCTCTTTGGTAAAGTGGCTCTTCTGGACAAAACTCTCGACTTTGCCGGCGAGCCGGAGCCGGTCCTCCACGGACAGGTCCTTTGCCGTCAGGATGAAAATGGGGATATCGTCGGTGGCCGGATTGTCCTTCAGCTTCTGTACCACCTCGAAGCCGTCCACTTCGGGCATCATGAGGTCGAGGATGATGAGGTCGGGTTTATAGGAAACGGCCTTTTCGATCCCCTCCTCCCCCGACCCCGCTGAGATGACGTTGTACCCTGCGGGTTCGAGAATGGACGCCAGAAGCTCCAGGACCTCCTGTTTGTCGTCGATGCAGAGGATGCTGACGCCCTTTCTCGTCTTCTTCGTATCGAAGTTCAGCTCCTGGAGCTTCTCGAGAAGGGACGCCCTGTCAACGGGCTTCACCAGGTAATCGGCGGCGCCGAGGGCAAAGCCCAGCTCCTTGTTGTCGATAACGGAGGAGATGATCACCGGGGTATCCTTTGTCGCGGGGTCCGACTTCACTTCCTGCAGAATCTCCCATCCATCTTTTCCCGGCAGCATCACGTCAAGGAGCACGGCAAAGGGCTTCAGCTCCCTGATGCGGTGGACGGCTTCGGTGCCGGTATAGGCATGGGCAATCCTGTATCCGGCCTGGGCGAGGTAGAGGGTGAGTACCTCCGAGGTGGAAGGGTCGTCCTCCACTACCAAGATGAGGGACGACTTGCCTTGCGGGCTCCTCACCACCGGCGCATCCGGCACGGGGAGCCCCTCTGCCGGCTTCGACGGCATCCGCACCGGCTCCCTCGCCGCCCCGGCGTGGAGGGGCATGACAAAGGTAAACCTGCTGCCCACATTCTCCTCGCTCTCCACCGTGATCTCTCCTCCGTGCAGTACCACAAGCCTCCTGGTAAGGGAGAGGCCGAGGCCGGTGCCTTCGTATTTCCGCGAGTAGCTGCTGTCGCCCTGTTCGAATTCCGAAAAGATCCTCTCCCGGTCCTCCGGCCGTATTCCTATTCCGGTATCTTCGATGGACAGCAGGAGAAACTCGGTCCTTTCCGAAAATACCTCGAGAGCATGTGCGAAAGGGGGCAGCGCGGAACCGTCGATGACCGAGGCTTCCAGCGTAATAGTGCCGCCCTCCGGGGTGAATTTCACCGCGTTGGAGAGGAGGTTATAGAGGATCTGCTTGAACTTGATCCTGTCCGCATTGATCAGTGGCATGTCCCCGTGCGCCCGAACCCGCATTTCCTGTTTTTTCCGGTCGGCCAGGGACCGGATGACCGTCTCCACCTCCGCCACGGCATGGGCGAGGTTGAAGGTCTCATAGTGGAGCTCCATCCTCCCGGACTCGATCTTCGCGATATCGAGGATATTGTTGATGAGCTGGAGCAGATGGCTCCCCGAATTGTAGATGTTCTGCACATGGCGCTTCTGCTTCTCCCCGAGGGAGCCGTGGGCGTCGTCCAGGAGCAGCTCCGAAAAGCCGAGGACGGAATTGAGCGGGGTCCTCAGCTCATGGCTCATGGTGGCGATAAAGCGGCTCTTCAGTTTGTTCGACCGCTCCAGTTCCCTGTTGGCGCTTTCGAGCTCCCTGGTCCTTTCGAACACCTTCTCTTCCAGCTTCTCGTTCAGCTCATGGAGCTCCGCGTTCCTCTCCTCGATCGCTCTTTCGAGCTTCTTCTTCTCGGTGATATCCTTGCTGATGCCCACGGTCCCTATCACGCTGCCGCCGGCGTCTTTCATGATGGTCAGGGTAAGGCTGACATCGACAGGCCTGCCCTCTTTTGCCTTCAGCCGGGTCTCATGGCCGGCAACGTACCCGTCCCTTGCGAGAATGGCCATGATCTCCTCTCTCTCCCCGGGATGCACCCACAGCCTCTCCACCTCCCTGCCCGCCGCCTCTTCTTTTGTGTAGCCGAGGACGCGGGAAGCTCCCTTGTTGAACTCCACGATCCGGCTCTCCGTATCGGTGGTGATCACGATGTCCGCCGTGGTATCCAGGACATTCTCCAGGTAGGACCGGGTCTCCGAGATGGCGGAGATCAGGCGGAACTTTTCGATGGCAAAGGCGGCCTGGATCCCGAGCAGGGTGAGAAACTCCACCTCCTTCTCCCCCCACTCCCGCACCCGGAAATCATCGATATAGAGGATGCCGATCGTTCTGTCGTCGGCCAGAAGGGGGACCGCTACGATGCTCCGGGCGCCCTCGCTGAGGAGGACCCGATTGTCGATAAAAGCGTATCTCTCCGTATCCGGAATCACGGTGGGCACCCTCCGGCCCAGGATATGGTCCGTCATTCCCCCCTTCCGGCGCTTCCATCGGTTGGCCCGCGAGAATTCGGGAGAGAAGCCCTGCTGGGACTTCAGCGTAAGGGTGTTGTCGGCTTCATTGTAGAGGGCAATGCTCCCCGCAGGGGCTTTGAGCGTGCGGAGCGCCTCGGAAAGGAGCGTCTCGAGCGCCTCTTCCAGGGAGTCCGCCGAGGTGAGGGAGACGCAGATGCGGTACAGCTCCCTCGTCTCATCGAGGAGCCGCCTCACCTCTTCCTGCGCCTCCAGGCTCTTTTCGAGCAGGCTGCGGACGAAGAGCACGCTCCTGCCGTCGATGACCTCCGTTTCCGGGGCTTTGGCGCGCAGGATCCCGGAAACAATGCTTTCATCACCGGTTACGTTTACGACGATATCAGGCCTCTTCTCCAGCAGTTCCCTGAAGTCGACGGCGATGGGGATGCCGTGGCGGCGTGCAAGCTGCAGGCCGGGCGCACCGGGATCGCTGTCCGTAATGCCGGTAACCGTTATATTCCTGTTGTGGAGCATGACCGACAGGAGGGCGCTGCCGCCGCTCCCGGCTCCGATAATCGCTATGCTTCCCCTGAAAAGGTTCATAGGCCTTCTCCAGAAACTCTCCGTCACTCCTGCCCCTTCCGCGGAGAAGGGGGGCGGTGAGAACAGGTCCCCCGCCGCCGGTCCATGGGAAAAAAAGCGCAAAAAGCGCAGGAGTATTTTACCCTATCAGGGCCGCCGGATGTGGGGAAAATTGACTTACCCCTTTTTCTTCGAGTATCTTAGAACGTGACTGTCGGCACATCGCTATTAGGCCAGCTGCTGCTGAAGGCCAGGCTCATCACGGAAGAGCAGCTCAACGAGGCTGTCCGCATTCAGAAATTGGAGGGGAAGAGACTCGGGTCCGTTCTCCTGAAGCTCGAGTATCTCAACGAGGAAAGCCTCATCACCTTCCTGAGCCGTCAGTACAACGCCCCTGCCATCAACCTTACGGACCACCGGATCGATACCAACCTTCTCAAGCTCATCCCCTACGAGACAGCGAGAAAGTTCCAGCTCATTCCCATCTCCAAGGATGGGGCGGCCCTGCGGATCGCCGTGGTGGACCCCTCCAACAACTTCGCCATCGACGAGGTCCGGTTCCTCACCGGGATGAAGATCTCCGTGCATGTGGCGGCAGAGTCCGCCATCATGGACTCCATCGAAAAGCATTATCCCAGGAAGGATACGGCAAAGTCCGCCGCGGGCGCGGCCCCGAAAGGGAAGCCGGGGGAGAGCGTGGAGATGGACGATATGAACAAGATCATCGGCAGCGCCCTCGAGGAGCTGACTGTTGTCGAGGAGAGGGAGGACAGGGACGCTCCCCGGGAGATGGACGCCCCCATTGTGAAGCTGGTGAACGGAATTCTCATGAATGCCATCAACACCCGTGCCAGTGACATCCATATCGAGCCGGCCGAGACCCTCCTCAGGGTGCGGTACCGGATCGACGGTGTGCTGCAGCCGGTGCTGAAGCTCCCCGTGAAAATGAAGAACGCCCTCACCTCCCGCATCAAGATCATGGCCCACCTCGATATCTCGGAAAGGAGACTGCCCCAGGACGGCAGGATCAAGCTCAAGTTCGGCGAGGACAGGGAGATCGACTTCCGGGTTTCCACCCTCCCCACTCTCTGGGGGGAGAAGATCGTCATGCGGCTCCTCGACAGAGCGAACCTGCAGCTTGACCTTACCAGGCTGGGGTTTGACGAGAAGCCCCTCCAGGACTTCCTTGAAGCGATCGAGAGGCCCTACGGGATGCTCCTGGTCACCGGTCCGACCGGGAGCGGGAAGACCACCACCCTTTACTCCGCCCTCTCCCAGCTCAATAAACCGGGGGTAAATATCATGACCGCGGAAGACCCGGTGGAGTACAACTTTTTCGGCATCAACCAGGTGCAGATCAAGGACGATATCGGGTTGAACTTCGCCTCCACCCTGCGCTCCTTCCTGCGCCAGGACCCCGACGTGATCATGGTGGGCGAGATCAGGGACTTCGAGACAGGGGAGATCGCCGTTAAGTCCGCCCTTACCGGCCACCTGGTCCTGAGCACCCTTCATACCAACGACGCGCCGAGCACCGTGACGAGATTGATCAACATGGGGATCGAGCCGCTCATCGTCTCCGCCTCGGTGGTGCTGGTCATCGCGCAGCGGCTCGCGCGGAAAATATGCCCAAAGTGCAAGGAAGAGCATAAGGTATCGGAGGCCGCCCTCCGCAAGGCGGGGCTCGCCCCGGAGAGGGTGGCCGGCGCCGTGTGCTGTATCGGCCTGGGCTGCCCCGAGTGCAACAACACCGGGTACAAGGGGAGAGTGGCCCTTTATGAAGTGATGCCGATAAAGGACGAGTTGAAGGAGCTGATCCTCCAGGGCGCCTCGTCGGCGGAGATCAAGAAGGAGGCGGTCCGCCTGGGCATGGCCACCCTGCGACAGAGCGGCCTGAAAAAGGTACTTGAGGGCGTCACCTCCCTGGAAGAGGTCCTCAGGGTGACCTTTGAAGACTGAGAAGGGGGAGCCGTGAAGCAGGAGATCGCTGTTCTCCCTCAGGTGTCGATGAAGTAATCGAAGATCTGTCCGAAATCGAAGCCCGCAGTCACCCGCGTCCTGTAGAGGGCGTACAGGCTCTCCTTCCCTTCCACCAGGGGACGCGCTTTCACCCCGTGCTTTATCGAGAGGGAGGCCTCGATGAAGGCGGCAAGATGGTCGCACGCCTTGATCAGCTCGCCGTCCAGGGGGCAGAAAGCGTCATCGTTGAACCGGAGGTTGATCTCATCGCTGGTGGTCTTCGTGATGCCTTCTCCCTCTTTTTTTATTTTCGTTTCGAACTCGTTTTCGGTGAAATAGCGGATCTCCTCCCTCCAGGAGGCCGGCAGCAGGGGGAGCAGTTTCTCCTCCACCTGTATTTTCTCGTACTCCCTGATGATCTCCTGGAGCCCCTCGATGGACCCCTTGATCGGGGAGACGATATCCCGGGTAAGGACCTCGGGGAGATCATGGAAAAGGGCGGCGAAGAAATTGTTGTAGGTCCTCCTGCGGCATGCCCCGATCTCCACGGAGCAGAAATAGGCGAACAGGGCGACGAGGAGCATATGCCCCAGGACCGAGGTCCTCGGGATCCGGGGGGATTGCGCCCATCGCTGCTGAAACCGCAATTGTCCGCAGAGGTCGATGAAGCCGTGGGACTTCTTCCCGAGGGTGATCTTCTGGACGCCGATCAGGTCGTAATGGTCCTCGATCTGGTTCTCGATCTCCTCCTTCGTTTTTTCGATTCCGTAGATGAACGGACAGGCATTGTAGATGATCTTGAACTCCCAGTTTGTCGCGAGATAATGGGCCGCCTTCAGGATCCTTTTTTCGAATTTTGCGTACTCACTGTCGAACAGGTAACGGCGGAACTTCTCCCTGAAATCCCCTTTTATGCCCTGGATATCCTTGTCGAGCTGCTTCAGCACCCATTCGTTCAGCTCGCTTCCCTTTGTCGCCATCATGCGGTGGAAGACGGGCGGCTTGATATCGGTCAGGATCACCCGGTGCAGGAATTCGAAAATGCCCCCCTCGATGAGCCTGATCCAGTCGAGGGAGGTATCCCTGTGCGCCTCTTCGAACTTCGCCAGCACGTAGGCGATCACCATCTTGTGGGCCTGTTTATCCAGCTCCGTCAGTTCCACGGGGCGCACATGATCGTTCCAGCGGAGAATGCTCGCCGCTTCAAAGAGTCGCTCTATCAATCCCTTCCGTATCATGGAATCCTCTGTACCCGTAATGCCCTATTATATCACACAGGGGTTCTCCGGACGGTTCCGGGCGAGGACAAGAAAACAACTTCTAAAAAGCATTCCTTTCCAAGCAGGTACCCCCTGGGATTTTCTGAATACGCATCCTCCGACATGGGTCTGGGGGACCGCTCTTTCTTTGCGAGCGAATTGCCCCCTGATCTCAGGGGATCTCCTCATTCCCCTCCCTTGAGACAGGTGTTCACTTCTATGTGTCCCCTCCCTTGAGGGGAGGGGAGAAAGGGGAGGGTGCAGGGGCGAGAGGGTCCGGAACAGTGGATTTGGTGTCTTTACCGGCTGTATTATTCATTTTGATAGGGTAGAATAAGGAAGAAACAGGATCCCGGAAAAACAGCAGAAAGGAGCGGAACACCATGGCCTGGCTCTCCCTCTTCGTTGCAGGACTTTTCGAAACGACGTGGGCCATTGGCCTTAAATATAGTGAGGGGTTCACCCGGCTTTGGCCGAGCCTCCTCACTGTCCTTGCCATGGCTGCCAGCTTTTTCTTTCTGTCCCAATCGCTGCGTACCATCCCGGTCGGCACGGGATATGCGGTCTGGACAGGTATAGGAGCGGTGGGGACGGCTATTCTTGGGATCCTGCTCTTCTCCGAACCGGCATCCTTTCTACGGCTGGCCTGCATCGGCCTGATCGTGGCCGGGATCACCGGGCTCATGCTGGCCTCCCCGTAACAGGCTGAAGGGGAGAAGCCCCCCTTGCGGAAAAACAAGTGAAAAAGCGAAAGAATGAAAAGAAATACAAATAAAGACTAATTTAATCTTATTTGGTCTGAAATCAGCAAAAAACCGCTGAAAATGAAGAGGACCCGCCTTTGTAATCCCCGTCTTTTCGATATATGATTAAAGTATGAAAGGGGGTGCATGATAATGACAGGCACGAAAGAATTGGTCAAAACCGACCGATCCAGGATGCTGACACCTTTTGACGAGCTTGAAAGGTGGTTCGAAACCATGTGGTCGAGGCCTTCTTCGCTGTTCGGTTCCTCATTGTGGCCCGCGAGCCGCCTCATGGATATGAAGGAACTCTCTCCTTCGGTGGAC
>JADLDZ010000082.1 GCA_020846375.1 Nitrospirales bacterium
CTCTTTGTGCCTTTGTTCTGTCCCTTCTGGAGCAGGGATGGCGAGTGGTAAGGAAAGAATGGTATAGTCATGCAGGCAGGTAGTATCAGACCGGCAGGGGAGGAAGAGTTTCCGGTGAGGGGAAAAGCTCTCGTCGAAAAGCTGTTTTTGGCACGGGCTCTGTCCCGATTGTCTGGTGAAACGGTATCCTTCCTATTTCGGAACAGCTAATAATCGGGACGGCTGATAAGAGGAGGTAAGAAGGAAACGTATCGGCGCTTTTACCCCTTTTTTTCTGTTTCATTCTGTCTTATTCCGCCTCAACCTGTCTCGCTCTTTCCTCTCTCCGCCTATACATTTCGGGGGTGAATTGGTTAAAATATCCGTTGAACGCGCAAAGTATCCGTTTCATTTCTATAGACAGGAGGTGAGAGTACATGTATCTGGTTGCAGTGGATTCCGCGAAGTGCGAGAGCTGTGAGGAGTGTGTAAACGTCTGTCCTCAGGGCGTCTTCAGGATGGTCGACAGCAAGTCCGACCCCTACCAGACGTCCGAATGTGTTTTCTGTGAGAGCTGCATCGGCGTTTGCCCGAGTGAGGCGATCAAGATCACCGAAATGTAGTTTTCCCCTGGTGAATGAAAATGAAAAAAGGAGCACAGTGCCTGTGCTCCTTTTTTTTGAATCGGGTGCCTACTTCTTCTGGATGAAGATCTCCCAGTACCCCTTGTCCTCCAGCTTCACCACCTCGATGGGATAGCCCTGCTTCTCGGCATACCTCGGGATGGAGTCCTCTGCGGAGGCGGGTGCGTCGCATATGATCTTGAGCAGACCGCCGCTTCCCATCTTCTCGAGCTGCTTCTTCGTTAATACGAGCGGGTAGGGGCATACCCTGCCCAATACATCCAGTGTTTCCGAAGGGGTCTGCGATTTTAAATCTGCCATGATGCACTCCTCCTGATTAATAAGTATGGTGTTAGCAGAAAAGGAGATGGTCCACCGATTCCATCACCTTCTGGATCTCGCTGTAGGGGACGACCTTCGCCGCCGTCTCTCCCCCGATATCCTCGGCATCGAGGACAAGAGCGTTATCGGGGATGCCGCGCTTGTCGAGATCTTCCTTGCAGATCATGACGTTCAGGTCGAGGAGGAGAGAATTCCTGGCATGCTGCTCGATGCTGGTGACGCCGTAGTGCTTCGCGGCCTGCTGGCCCTTGAGGCAGTTCAGTACTCCATCCCCGATATAACAGACGACCGGCTCCACCAGATCGCCGTCTTCAAGGTAGATTTCCACGGTCTGGCTCGAGATCGCGTGCGTCAGGGCAAGCCGCGACGCCTCGGTTTTGTAGGGGAGAGACCTGATCACGAATCCGAGTTTCCTGGTCGCCATATTAATCGCCTCCTATATGAAGAACTCTGTCTGCGCTGAAGGTGCTCGCAAGATACCAGTCCATGCTGAACCTCTTTAAGCCTTCCGCCATCTCGTCCTTATGATAGCCTCTTGCCTCGGCGCACGCCTCGCAGGCGGTGATCTGGAAGTTGCCGGTCGCCAGAAGCTCCTGCACCTTCTTGGCGAGATGAGAGTAGTCCTTGAACGCTTTCTGGCCCTTTTTTGCGAGCATGGTGCCGTTGCCCGAAAGCCAGAGGTCCACTTTGTGCCCTTTCTGTACGGCCGCCTCGGAGAGCTTCACGGCGAAATCGAGGGATAACGAGCCCACCAGGGAAGAGAAGCAGCCGATCGTCAATTTGCCCATTCCTTTCTCCTTTCTCTTTTATATCCAGATCGCTTTTTCGTAGTCGTTGAAGATGAGGTCGACGACGTCACTGTACGTCACTGCCTTGACGCGGCTGTCCACCTGTGCCGCGGTGAACCCCCTGCTTTCGAGGTCCTCGGTGAGTACATAGAAGTGCGCCTGCTTGTCGAGAACCGGGCAGCTCTTCCCCTCTTCCTTTACGGTTGCATGGTATACGCCGTTTCCGACAAAGATAATACCGAGCTTCTCGGCAGTGAGCCTGTCGAGGACATCAGACCCGCTTCTGAAATCACTGACAAAAACACCAAGTTTCACTCTCCTGCACCTCCTTCGTTTCGTTTGTCTGTCCCGCAGACGTATTGCTGTGAAAAGGCAAAAATCAAGAGAGAAGCATGAATGACTTTATACCAATTATACATTATAATTGTCAATGAGCAAGAATTAAAAATTATATTAAATTATAGTGGAATAACAATAATTTATACAGTAACTTTTCAGTTGTGGTGAAGCGATGCGCGAGACCGTCTTTCATCCGGGCAGGAGGGGGAGACCACTGGCCGTGTTCATTCACGGCATGGGCCTCGACGTGCGGGTATGGTGCAGACCCGCCGCGGCGCGGGTTCTGGGGGGGAAATACCCCCTCTCTGTCCTGCTCCACAGGGAAACCGCCGAAATGGTCACTCCCTTCGCCGACCTCCGGGAGCGCGGCTTTCCGGTGCTTACCTGGAGTCAGGGGAGACCGGCGGGGCCGATACGCGCTGCGGTGGAGGAACTGGCCGGACTTGTACGCGCCTACAGGCGCCACGCAGGGGCCGGACTCCTCTTCATCTGCCACAGCAGGGGCGGGCTGATTGCACGCAACTACCTCGAAGCGGGGGAGGGCCGGGTGCGGGGAGTGATCACCCTGGGCTCTCCCCACCGGGGCACCACTCTGGCCCGATGGGCGGGATACGCATCTCCGGCCGCATTGTTGCTGAACAGGATCATCGAGAACTGCCGCGGGAAAGAGATGCTTTCGGCGGTGCAGCGCATCGGGTACTTCCTGGCAAGCACCGGATTGAAGGAACTCCTTCCCGGGTCTCCTTTTCTTGAGGGATTGAAGGACGAAAAGCAGCGCAACGCCTTTTACCTTTCCCTCGGAGGAACGAACCCCGACCTTTTCAGGGTAAAATCCCTCTCTCTTCCCGAGATCGCCGGCCGGATTCTTCCGGAGAAATTGATCCCTGAAGAGGTACGGGCGGGCTATGGTGACGGGTTGGTATCGGCTGCCAGTTCCGTGCTCCCCCATGCGGATGAGCACCGGGACTTTCACCTGAACCACGTGCAGCTCCTCTTCGACAGGGGGGTGCGGGAATACCTTGTCAGCAGGGTGGAGGCGCTGTTGTAGAGCCGGCAAACACGCCCTAATATCCCCCTCCCCAGCGCCTCTTCTGCAGGAAGAGGGCGCCCCAGATGAGATAGCCCCCGGCTACGGTGGCGGAAACGGCCTGCACCGCTCTCCGTACTTCATATTCATCGGCGGGCCGTCCTTCCACGGTGATCACGTCCTTCCGTATCACCCCCGCAGGAGCGCCGCCGTGTTCCCCTTCGAGGAGGATGCTGCCGCCCTTTGTCCCGGATACCCTGCCCGCTGTTGTCACCCCGTGCCCCCGCGGAAGCGCAACGGTCACCCGCTGGTGCACATAGGACTCTTCCGGCGTGACCCCGAAGAGCTGGTAGTATCCCCAGGCCATCAACCCCGCGCCGAGCAGGATGAGGACCCGCCTGATGATGCCGCCCATTTCCCCCCCTCCCGGACCGCGCGCCGGCGCCTCTTCCTTCCTCCCTCTCCGCGGATAGGAATATTTTACAAGTTCCGGCGGCGGGGGAAAAGATAAATGTGCTTCGGACAGTGCGGATGAATACCGGACGGTACAGGGAGAGGAGAAACACCAGGGGAGAGGCCGGCGCGTCAGGGGAAGACCAGCTCCAGTTGCTGCTTGCCCTCACGGGGGAACGTGATGGGGTACCTGTTGTCGAAGCAGGCGGTGCAGTAGTCCCCGGGATGGGGAATGATGCTCTTCAGTCCGTCGAGACTGAGGTAGGCAAGGCTGTTGGCGGTAATGTACTTGCGGATCTCCTCTGTCATATGGCTGGAGGCGATGAGCTCCTGGCGGGTGGGGGTATCGATGCCGTAAAAGCAGGGACCTACGGTGGGCGGGGAGCATATCCGCATATGGACTTCCTTTGCCCCCCCGACTTCCCGGAGCATCTTCACGATCTTCTTGCTCGTCGTGCCCCTGACGATGGAGTCGTCCACCACCACGACCCTCTTTCCCTGGAGGAGGTCCCGCACGGGATTGAGCTTTATCTTTACGCCGAAGTGGCGGATGCTCTGTTTCGGTTCGATGAAGGTCCTGCCGATGTAGTGGTTCCGTATCAGCCCGAAATCAAAGGGGATACCGCTCGCCTCCGAAAAGCCGATGGCGGCGGGCACTCCCGAATCGGGGACGGGGATGACCACATCGGCGTCCACCATGGATTCCCGGGCGAGCTGCCTGCCCATCTCCTTTCTCATGGAGTTCACGCAGGTATGGTTGAAAAGGTAGCTGTCGGGACGGGCGAAATAGATGAACTCGAAGACACAGAACGCCCTGCGGACGCTATGGAGAGCCTTATGGGAATGGATCCCCCGCTCATTGATGATGACCATCTCGCCGGGCTCCACGTCCCGCACATACTCGGCCCCGATGAGATCGAAGGCGCAGGTCTCCGACGCCACCACGTATCCGTCGTCCACCTTCCCGAGGGAGAGGGGCCGCACCCCGAAGGCATCCCGCACCGCGATCAGCTCGTTTTCTCTCAGGAACAGCAGGCTGAAGGCGCCGCTCACGTTCCGCACCGCCTCGGCGATGCGTTCGTAGGGATCTTCGCTCCGGGAGCGTGCGATGAGGTGCAGGATCACCTCGCTGTCGGAGGTGGACTGGAAGATGGCCCCTTCGGCTTCGAGCTCCCGCTTCCTCTGCTCGGCATTCACCAGGTTGCCGTTATGGGCGATGGCGATGGACCCGAGGGCATAGTTCGCCAGGAGGGGTTGTACGTTTTTCAGACCTCCGCCCCCGGCGGTGGAGTACCGGTTATGGCCGATGGCGATGCTGCCGGGGAGGCGTTTCAATCTCTTCTCGGTGAAGATATCGGCGACGAGCCCCATGGACTTCTCGATATGCAGGTGCTTGCCGTCGGAGGAGCAGATGCCCGCCCCCTCCTGCCCGCGGTGCTGCAGGGCGTAAAGGCCGAGATAGGTGAGGTTGGCCGCTTCGGGATGGTTGTATACGCCGAATACTCCGCATTCCTCATGAATATCAGGGAAGAGGGGGAAAGCGGATCTACGGCAGCTCTTTCTTTTCATGCACACAGACTCTTTTTCTGCGATTCTCCCGCCCTGCGCCGTCCCCCTCTGCGGAAGAGGCGTCTTGTACAGAGCGTTCCGGTAAAATAGAGAAAATGCCACCTGCTCATTTATAATAAAAGAACGGGCGCAAAATATTCCAGCGCCCCGTAAACAACTGGTAGTGTATCGCGGGTATCACGGAAACATGAATGAGTTCAGACTGAATAGCGGCTTCTCTCCCAAAGGGGACCAGCCGAAGGCCATACAGGAGCTTTCGCAGGGGGCCCGCGAGGGGGAAAAGCACCAGGTGCTCCTCGGCGTGACCGGCTCGGGCAAGACCTTCACCGTCGCCAACGTCATCGCCGCGCTGAACAAGCCTGCACTGGTCATCGCCCATAACAAGGCCCTTGCCGCGCAGTTGTACGGAGAGTTCAGGGAGCTCTTCCCCGACAATGCGGTGGAATTCTTCGTCAGCTACTACGACTACTACCAGCCCGAGGCCTACCTCCCCTCCACCGACACGTACATCGAGAAGGACTCCATGGTGAACGACGATATCGACAGGCTGAGGCATTCCGCCACCATGTCCATCCTCGAAAGGAGGGATGTGATCGTCGTCGCCTCGGTTTCCTGTATTTACGGCATCGGTTCGCCCGAGGACTACCTCGGAATGCATCTCATCATCGAGGAGGGCATGCGGACGAAGCGGGACGCGTTCCTGAAAAAGCTGGTCGAGATCCTCTACGTGCGCTCCGACGTCGAGTTCAGGAGGGGGAACTTCAGGGTACGGGGGGACGTGGTCGAAATCTATCCCGCCTTTTCCCAGGACAGGGCGCTGCGGGTGGAGTTCTTCGGGGACGACATCGATGCCCTCCATGAGTTCGATTCTCTCACCGGAGAGAGGGTGCGGAAGGTGCAGAAGGTGGCCCTCTATCCCAACAGCCACTGGATCACCCCGAAGGACAAGCTGGAGAAGGCATTTGCGGGTATCGAGAAGGAGCTCGAGGAGAGGACGCGCTTCTTCAGGAATCAGGCGGAAATCGAGTATGCTCACCGCATCGAGCAGAGGACGCGCTTCGACCTCGAAATGCTGCGGGAGTTCGGCTATTGCCACGGCATTGAAAACTATTCACGCCATCTGAGCGGAAGGCTCGCCGGCGAGCCCCCGTATACCCTCATCGACTACCTGATCAGCGGCCCTTCGAAGGGGGACTACCTTACCGTCATCGACGAATCCCACGCCACGGTGCCCCAGATCGGCGGGATGTACGAGGGTGACCGCTCGCGGAAGCAGACCCTCGTGGAGTACGGCTTCCGGTTGCCCTCTGCCCTCGATAACCGGCCCCTGCGGTTCGAGGAGTTCGAGCGCCGCATGAGCAGCGTCATCTACGTTTCCGCCACGCCGGCGGAGTACGAGCTGAACAAGTCCCGCAGGAAGGTGGTGGAGCAGGTGATCCGTCCCACCGGCCTGATGGATCCCGGGATCTCGGTGCGTCCTGTCGGCGGGCAGGTGGACGACCTCCTCGGCGAGATCCGGAGGAGGGCGGAGAGGGGGGAACGGGTGCTCATCACCACCCTTACGAAGAAAATGGCGGAGGACCTCACCGAATACTACACGGAGCTCGGGGTAAAGGCCCGGTACCTCCATTCGGACATCGACACCCTGGAGAGGATCGAGATTCTGAGGGACCTGCGGCTCGGGAAGTTCGATGTCCTCGTCGGCGTGAACCTGCTCAGGGAGGGGCTCGATCTCCCGGAGGTCTCCCTGGTGGCCATCTTCGATGCGGACAAGGAGGGGTTTCTCCGCTCCGAGCGCTCCCTTATCCAGACCGCGGGCCGTGCGGCCCGGAACGTGAACGGACAGGTGGTATTCTATGCCGACACCGTCACCTCCTCCATGCAGCGGGCCATCGACGAGACCGGGAGGAGGAGGAGAATCCAGGCGGAATACAATCGGGAAATGGGCATCACTCCCGAAACGGTAAAGAGCCAGATCAAGGACATCCTCAGCTCCATCTACGAGGCGGATTACTTCGAGGCTCCCGCTCTTGCCGAAGAAACGCCTGCCTATGAGGTGAGCGAGGAGTCCCTGAAGGAGCTCGAGGCCGGGATGAGGGAAGCGGCGAAGAGGCTCGACTTCGAGAAGGCTGCGGAAATCCGCGACAGGATAAAGGACCTGCGGAACCGGGCGCTGGCCGTGGGCGTACCGGAAAAAACAACGGCAAGCAGGGGAGCAAAGAAGGGGAGGAGGCCCCGGATGCGGAGTTAGGGAACACCCCTTAGGGTTTATTTGATCCTCTTTGAAACGGCTTTGAACTCCTCAGTCCCCGCTGTCTTCAGCACCTGGAAGAGGACCGTCTCGGTGCAGGTGATGACGGCGCCCGCGTCGCGCATGAATTCGAGCCCGGTCTCCCGATCCGCTTTTGTCCGCGAGCATACGGCGTCCCGTACGACATGCA
>JADLDZ010000083.1 GCA_020846375.1 Nitrospirales bacterium
CGCATATCTTTTTAGCTTTCATGCGTCTTCAGGTTCTTCATGCTGAGACCTATCTTCCGGTCTTCGACATTCAGCTTGATGATCCGGACACGGATCTCGCCGCCCTCGTTGATCTCCCGGGAGGTGTCCACCTCGGAGGAATAGACCAGCCCTTCCACCCCGCCTTCCAGCTCCACGAAGATGCCGAAATCGGTGGTCCGCAGCACCTTCCCCGTGAACTCCTCACCGAGCTTGAACTTCACCGGGATTTCGGACTGCCAGGGGTCGGGGGTGAGCTGCTTGATGCCTAGCGCCATTCTCTCCTTCTCGGGGTCGAGGCTGAGGACCACCGCGTCCACCTTCTGTCCCTTCTTCAGCATTTCGGAGGGATGCTTGATATGCCGGGTCCAGGAGAGGTCGGAGATATGGATAAGCCCGTCCACTCCCTCGGGCAGCCGCATGAACGCTCCGAAATCCGTGATGGTCTTTACCTTTCCGCTTACCCGGTCACCGACGGAGTAGCGCTTGCCCACCAGCTCCCACGGCTTTGGCTGGAGCTGCTTCATACTGAGGGAGAGCCTCCGTTCTTCCTTGTTGATGTTCAGGACCACCGCCTCCACCATGTCGCCCGCGGAGCGATACTTGGAGGGATGCTTGGGACGGGGAGCCCAATCGAGCTCCGATACATGGACGAGCCCCTCGAGTCCTTCCTCGATCTCCACGAAGACCCCGTAATCGGCTATGGTGACCACTTGCCCCTTCAGCCGCATTCCGGGGGAGTACTTCTCCTCCACGGCCAGCCAGGGGTCCGCTATTTTCTGCTTGTAGCCCAGGGTGATCTTTTCGGTGGCCTCGTCGTACTTGAGGATGATGAATTCGGCTTCGTCCCCCACCGAGAAGAACTCCGACGGATGGTTCACCCTCCGCCAGGATATGTCGGATATATGGAGCAGCCCGTCGATGCCGCCGAGGTCGACAAAGACCCCGTAATCGGTGATGTTCTTGACGGTGCCCTTCAGCACGGCGCCCTCTTTCAGGTGCATGAGGGTCTCCTTCTTCTTCCTGCTCCTCTCCTCCTCCACGATGGCGCGCCGGGACACAATGATGGACATGCCCGCCGCATGGCTGGGGGCTCCCTTCTGGGGAACGATCTTGAGGATCTTCAGGGGGATGGTCTGCCCGACGAAGGCATCCAGGTCTTTTACTCCCTTGATGTCGATCTGGGAGGCGGGAAGGAACGCCTTGATCCCCATCACGTTGACGAAAAGGCCGCCCTTCGTCTTCTCGACGACCTTTCCCTCGAGAGGGAGGTTGCTGCCGTACGCCGAATGCAGCGTCTCCCAGGAGCGTATCTTCAGGGCTTTTTCCTTGGAGAGGATGACCACCCCTTCCTCGTCATTGATCCTCTCCACGAGGACCTCTATCTCATCGCCTTCCCCCAGGCGGGACAACTCCTCCTGGCTGAATTCGGAGACGGGAATCAGACCTTCCGACTTGTAGCCGACATCCACCACCACTCCATCATGCTTGATGGCGATAACCCTGCCTTTGGCGATAACTCCCCTCTCTACTCTCTGCAGTGTCTCCGCATACAGTGTTTCAAGGTCGTTTGTTTCATCCTTGGTCTGAGTGTCCATCGCGTGCCCTTCCTCCTCTATCTCTAATTCTTTCTTCCACCTCTTTGATGATCCAGTCAGGTGTCGAAGCCCCCGCTGTGATGCCGATCGTCTGCATGCCTGCAAACCATTCGTCCCGTATCTCTTCCGCGGTCTCGATATGGTAGGTGGGAACAGACATGGAGGCGCACAAATGGGCGAGTTGAGACGTGTTCGCACTGTTCTTTCCGCCGACGACTACCATCACGTCCACCTTTTTCGCCATCTCCTTGGTCTCTTTGAGCCTCAAAGAAGTAGAATTGCATATGGTGTTGAACACCTTGATCTCCCGCACCTGGCCCAGCACGTCACGGATGACCTTCTGGAGCAGGGTGACCGGCTGGGTGGTCTGCACCACCACCCCCACTCTGCTCTTCAGCCGGGGGAGTGCGGCATCCTTGTTGACGACCACCACGTCCTCCCCCGCGTAACTCATGAGACCTTTTACTTCGGGATGCTCTCTGTCGCCGATGATAAGGACCTGGTACCCGTCTTCCTTTAAAAGTTTAGCATATTGTTGGGCCTTTTTCACGAAAGGACAGGTGGCATCAAGTACTTCGTAGTGCATCGCGGCCAGTCCTTCCGATACGTTTTTCGGGACTCCGTGAGTCCGGATGATGAGACTTTTGATCTCCGGGTTGTCGATGTCGGCGGTGGGCTGCACCCCCTGCTCCTGCAGCTTCTCGATGACCTGCGGGTTGTGGATGATGGGGCCGAGGGTATAGACCTTCTCGCCCGTTCCCGCGACATGAAAGGCCATGTCCACCGCTCTTTTCACTCCGAAACAGAAGCCCGCCCGTTTTGCAATAATTATTTCCATGGTAGCGTCCTATAGGGAAGGTACAGGATTTATATAATACATTAAAGGGGTTATGTGCCTAAGGCCCGTCCGGGATTTCCTGTATCCCCGGACTTTCCCTGCGGACCTCTCCCCGGCTTGAGGGAGAATGCCCGATCCTCAGCGCTCCAGGGAGGAGAGGATGCAGGAGATTACCTCGTCGAGGTCCATATCCGTCGTGTCGATATACAGGGCGTCCTCTGCCCTTCGCAGCGGCGCGATGTCGCGCCGGCTGTCCCTGATGTCCCGCTCCCTGACATCCCTGAGGGCCTCTTCCATACTGATCTCGATGCCTTTTTCTTTCAGTTGCCGGTAGCGCCTCCGGGCCCTTCCCTCCTCTGATGCATCGAGGTAGAGCTTCCTCCAGGCGTCGGGGAAGACAACGGTGGTCATATCTCTTCCCTCTGCAACGATATCGCCGTGGAGAGCGGCATCCCTCTGCACCTGGAAGAGGAAGTCCCTGACAGCCTTCCTGGCCGAGAAGACAGAGGCGTAGTGTCCTGCCTCGGGGGTCCTGATCGCCTCCGATACATCCTCTCCGTTCAGGAAGACGCTTCCCGTCCTGAATGCCACCATGGTCCCCTCGATGGAGTCGCGGAGCGCTTCCTCCGGACTGTCACCGGTAAGTCCCTGGCGGTGGAGATGCAGCGCTACGGCGCGGTAGAGAGCCCCCGTATCGAGGAAGCTGAAACCAAGGCGCTCCGCGACGCGACGCGAAACAGTGCTCTTTCCCGCACCGGAGGGTCCGTCTATGGCGATCACTCTGCCCATTCCCGGCGGCATGGCTCCTTTCAGTGGAAATGCATCCGGTGCCCACCGGCAGCCGGAGGGAGGGATGCAGGAATTGAAGACTTTCAAGATCTTATTCTTTCCAGTATAGCGCCCCTGACAGGAAAAAACAAGGACTTACGATAAAATAGCGCAAAAGGAGAGGGAGAAGGCGGTACAATCTAGATTTCCGGCGAGATTTCCAGAGAGAACTCCGGAAAGGGGGCGCAGGGATTAAGAGACGGTCCTTCCGCCCTCTCTCAGTCCCCCTCGAATTCCGTCAGGGCGAAGAGGGTGTATCCCTTCTCCTTCAGCCTTTTCGCTCCGCCCACATCGGGAAGATTCACGATAAAAGCCATCTCGGCAACCACTCCCCCCAGCTTTTCCACGAGGGCCGCCGAGGCGAGGGCAGTGCCCCCTGTCGCGAGGAGGTCGTCCACCAGGAGCACCCGCGTCCCCTTTTCAATGGAGTCCCTGTGCATCTCGATGGTGTCCGTCCCGTACTCGAGCGCATACTCATGGCTGATCTTCTCGGCGGGGAGCTTCCCCGATTTCCTGACCGGGACAAAGCCCTTGCCGAGGGTGTAGGAAAGCGCGCCGCCGATGATGAACCCCCTCGATTCGATGCCGACGATGACGTCGAACTGCACATCCCCTTTCAGATACCGCTGGGTGAGCTGGTCGATAACGAGCCGGAACCCGACGGGCTCCTTGATAAGGGTGGTGATGTCGCGGAACATGATTCCCCTCTTCGGGTAGTCGGGGATGGTCCGTATCTTCGCTTTAATGGTCATGGGTTCCTCCTCTATTGGCACACGGTGCAGCCGGTATCCCTGATCCTGGCGAGGGTCTGCAGGAGCAGCCTCTTTACGTTCTCCGCGTTTTTCGACATGATGGAGAGGATCATCTCCCAGGTGACGGGCTCCTCCCCCTCTTTCCAGCAGTCGTAGTCGGTGGACATCGCGATCGTCTGGTAGCAGATGCCCGCTTCCCGTGCCAGGACGACCTCCGGTACGGTGGACATGTTGATCACATCGGCCCCGAGTCTCCGGAACATGTGGGACTCGGCCCTGGTGGAAAAGCGGGGGCCCTCGATGGTCACCACGGTGCCCGACGCGTGATGCCTGAGCTTCAGCTCCTTTGCGGACCGGACGAGCAGGGCGCGCAGGTCCTTGCAGAAGGGCTCGGCCATGGGGGTATGGATTACCTTCTCGTCGTGGAAGGTGAGGGTCCGGTGGCGGGTGAAGTCGAGGAACTGGTCCACGAAGACGAGGTCCCCGGGCCTGATCTTCTCCCTGAGGGAGCCGACCGCGGTGGTGGCGAGGATATGGGTGCAGCCCTCCTTCTTCAGGGCATGGATGTTGGCCCTGAAATTCACTCCTGTCGGATAGATGGTATGCCCTTTCCCGTGGCGTGCGAGGATGACCGCTTCGACACCGCCGATCTTTCCGACGGTGAGGGAGGAGGAGGGGGCGCCGTAGGGGGTCTTCACCTTCTTCTCTTTTTTCTCTTTCAAGAGCTGCGGATCGTCCATTCCTGAACCGCCGATGATACCGACTTTTATTCCGGGCATACTCGCTCCTTTGCAGTAGAGTCAGAGTGTGTCCGCGGACACACTCCGGAATGCAGGGAAAAAGATAAAACAGGGAAGAAATGATTGTCAAGCGTGCGGTCCAGGGTGTGTTTGCAGACACACCCTATTCCCCGGCCGCTCTCGCCAGCCTCTTCAGCGTCTTCTCCTTCCCCACGATCTCCAGGAGCTCGAACATGCCCGGGCTTGCGGTTCCTCCGGTCATGGCGACCCGGGCGGGCTGGGCGACCGCCCCGAGCTTGATCGCATGCTTCTCCGCCAGGGATACGAAGACCTTCTCTATCTCTCCTGCGCTGAAATCATCGAGCTCCGCCAGCCGGTCCCGCAATTCCGCAAGGATCGTCCTGTTTTCCTGCGTCAGGAATTTTTCCCCCGCCTTCGGGTCGATTTCCACGTAATCAAGGAGGTAGTACCGGAGCGTCCGTGCGAGCTCCACCAGGGTTCTCGCCCTCTCCTGGAGGGTCTGGACCGCCCGTGCGAGCCACTGCATGTCCACCTGCCGCCCCTCGGAAACAACCCCCTCCTGCACGAGAAAAGGGAGTACCAGCTCCGCAAGCTCTTCGGGGGCCGCTTTGATCATATACTGGCCGTTGAGCCACAGGAGCTTTTCAGGATTGAAGACCGCCGCGGACTTCCCCACATTTTCGAGGGAAAAACAGCGTATCAGCTCGTCACGGGTGAAGACTTCCTGGTCGCCGTGCGCCCACCCGAGCCGTACCAGATAATTCACCACGGCATCGGGGAGGTAGCCCATCTCCTTGTATGCCATGACGGAAGTGGCGCCGTGCCTCTTGCTCAGTCTCGCCTTATCCGCTCCCAGTATCATGGGCAGGTGGGCGAAGGCGGGAACGTCCCATCCGAAAGCCTTGTAGATATGGATCTGTTTCGGCGTGTTGTTCACATGGTCGTCCCCCCGGATGACATGGGTGATTTTCATGTCGATGTCGTCGACGACCACCACGAAATTGTAGGTGGGGGTCCCGTCAGAACGCATGATGATCATGTCTTCCAGCTGGTTATTCTCGAATACGATGGCCCCTTTGATCAGGTCGTCGAAGACCGCCTCTCCCTCCTGCGGCATCTTGAAGCGCACCGCAGCGGCCTTTCCGGGCACCGGTGCGGTGAGGAAGCGGCAGCGGTTGTCGTATTTAGGGGTCCTCCCCTGTGCGAGGGCCTCCTGTCTCCGCTGCTCCAGCTCTTCGGGGGTGCAGTAGCAGTAGTACGCCTTGCCCTCTTGCAGCAGCTTTTCCACATGGCTCCGGTAGAGATCGAAACGGGAGGTCTGGCGGTACGGCCCCTCGTCCCAGCCCAGTTTCAGCCATTTCATTCCCTCGATGATGGCATCGATATATTCCCCGGTGGAGCGGGAGGTGTCCGTGTCCTCTATCCGCAGGATAAAGGTGCCCTGGTGTTTCCGCGCCAGGAGCCAGTTGAAGAGGGCGGTCCTCGCTCCTCCGATATGGAGATGCCCTGTGGGACTCGGTGCGAATCTGACCCGTACTGTATCGCTCACGTGATCCTCCCGTGGATGGAGTGCCGGGTGGAGGAAAAGCTCTCTGTCCGACCCGGATTGTGCGGTAAATTTCAATAATACCGTACAGGGGAAGGCGGATGCAAGAATCGCCTGGATATCCCGGTACCGATTGCATTGAAGAAAAAAGAGGACTGTGCTAATCTATCGCTCAGAAATAAGGGCTTGGCGATGCACGGATAAAGGGAGGGAACGTATGAGAAAAGTCGGGGTCCTGCTCCTTGCATTTCTTCTGTTCGGGGCGCCCCTGCGCGCCGCGGACAACTTTCTCGGAAAGGGGATAGAGGAATTCAAGGCGGAAAACTACGAAGAGGCGGTCGATTCCCTCAAAAAGGCGCGGGAGCAGAATCCGCGCTCCTCAATCGCCGCCTTCTACCTGGGCCTCGTGTACAAGCAGATGGGACAGTACCGCGATGCCGCGCAGCATTTCAGGGATGCGGTCACCCTCATCCCTCCCACCACGGATGCCTATGTCGAGCTGATCGAGATGCTGTATAACCTGGACGAGCTGAAGGAGGCGAAGGAGTGGATCGCCCGGGCGGAATCCGAAAAGGTCAAGCCGTCCTACGTGGCCTTTCTGAAGGGGCTTGTCCTCACGAAGGAGGGGAAGGGTAAGGATGCCATCACCGCCTTCGGCCGGGCGAAGGAGCTGGACTCCTCCATCGCCCAGGCCGCGGACTTCCAGATCGCCCTGCTGTATGCGAAGGAAAGGAGACTGCAGGAGGCACGGGAGAGCCTGAAGAACGTCCTTGCCATCGATCCGAATTCCGAGCTCGCCGCCTTTGCACGGGAGTACGAGAACGTCCTGACGAAGACCCTCCAGGCGTACCGGGCCTGGCGCTTCACGGTCGGCACGGGATACCAGTATGACACCAACGTGATCTCCAAGCCTTCCGCAGATATCGGCATCCCCACCGTCGATGCCGCGACCGGCGAGAGGGATGGCAGCATCTTCGGCAGCTTCCGCATCGATTATATCCCCCTGATGAGCGCCCCCTTCTCCCTGAATGCGCAGTATGCCCTCTACACCAACAATTACCTCCACAGTCCCGCGTATAAGAATGATACCCTTGTCCAGTCGCTGTCGGTGACGCCCGCCTATACCTTTTCGAGGGGCGTGCTCTCCCTCCCGATAGCCTACTCGCATGTCTGGCTGAATGAGCGCGAATACATGAACACCGCGCTGGTGCGGCCCAGCCTCAACCTGATCCTCCTCCCCGGACACATAGGGCAGTTCTCCGCAGGGTACGGCAAGCGGGAGATGTTGCGGCCCGGTGACCCGGACGAGGACCGGGATGGGGAGATCTACAGCCTTTCGGCAGGATATCTCTACCCCTTTGCCGGGGGAAACGGGGTGTTCAATCTGCGCTATGAGTACACAAAGGAAGACACACAGGGAAGGAACTGGGACAATTCAGGCGATCGGGTGAGCGCCAGCCTGCTGGTGCCGTTGGCCGAAAAGGTGAGCCTGATCCTTTCGGGGGATGCCTTTTGGCAAAGGTACAGGAATGTCCACACCATTTCCGGCGCGCCGGGGTTCCCCGCCTCTCCAGAGAGGAGGAGGGACGATATCTACAGCGGATCGGCCGGGCTTTCATGGGAGCTTTACAAGGGACTGCGCCTCATCCCCCAGTACTCCCATACGAGAGCGGATTCGAACTTTCCCATCTACGACTACCGGCGGGATATCTATTCCCTCGGCGTAGAGTACACTTTCTGAGGCAAAAGGGCCGTGAAAAGGGCTACGAGAAGGGAATATGCAGTTCCGGGACATGCGTATCTCCTCGCTTTTCTCCTGGTGTCCGCCGTTTGCTGTGCACTGTTGTACCCCGGCGGGGCCGGTGCAGCGGATGCCGTGGGGGAGATCGTCTCTGTCGAAGGTCAGGCCGACATACTGCGTGGGGGAGCGCTTCCCGCAGCGCCCCTGAAGGCGGGGGACAGCGTGTCGGTGGGGGATGTGGTGCGGACGAAGAGCGGAGCGAAGGTGGAGATCGCCTTTGAGGACGGCACCGTGCTCAGGGTGGCCCCCCGGAGCAG
>JADLDZ010000084.1 GCA_020846375.1 Nitrospirales bacterium
GCCCTCAGTCCGCGGGCGCCCGTCTTCCTGTCGATAGCCTTCTTCGCAATGGCGTGCAGCGCTGCCTCCGTGAATTTCAGGCGGACGTTATCGAGGGAGAGCAGCTTCTGGTACTGCTTCACCAGGGAGTTCTTCGGCTCGGTCAGTATCCTCACCAGTGCCGCTTCATCCAGCTCTTCGAGCGTCGCCACCACGGGAAGCCTGCCGACAAACTCGGGGATCAGGCCGTAGCGTATCAGGTCCTCCGGCTCCACGAGTGCCAGGGAGCCGCTTTTCTTCTTCTCGCCTGCAAGGGCAGATGCTTCAGCAGTAAAACCGATGCTCCTCTTCCCCGTCCGCTGCTCGATGATCCTTTCGAGGCCCACGAAAGCGCCCCCGCAGACGAAAAGGATGTTGGTGGTATCGAGCTGGATGTATTCCTGCTGCGGGTGCTTTCTTCCCCCCTGCGGAGGGATGTTCGCCACCGTTCCCTCTATGATCTTGAGGAGCGCCTGCTGCACTCCCTCACCGGATACGTCACGGGTAATGGAGGGGCTGTCCGACTTCCGGCTTATCTTGTCGATCTCGTCGATATAGATAATCCCCCGCTGCGCCCTCTCCACATCGTAGTCGGCTGCCTGGAGCAGCTTCAGGAGCACGTTTTCCACGTCCTCGCCCACGTAGCCCGCTTCGGTAAGGGTCGTTGCATCCGCGATGGTAAAGGGCACGTCGAGAAAACGCGCCAGGATCTGTGCGAGGAGGGTTTTCCCTGTTCCCGTGGGCCCGATCATGAGGATATTGCTCTTCTGGAGCTCCACGTCCGACTTGGAGCCCCTGAATATTCTCTTGTAGTGATTATGGACGGCGACGGACAGAACTCTCTTCGCCTGCTCCTGTCCGATGACGTAGTCGTTGAGGAACTTGTGGATCTCGACAGGGGCCGGAAGCTTCCGGGAGAATTCCTTGTCGGATATATGGAGTTCCTCGTCGATGATTTCATTGCAGAGGCCGACGCACTCGTCGCAGATGTACACCATGGGCCCCGCTATCAGCTTTTTGACCTCGTCCTGACCCTTTCCGCAGAAAGAGCATTTCAGGGCAGCATCATTTACCTTTCTCGCCATCACAACCTCCCGTCGAAATTAAGGGACAACGGAAGACGGAAGGAGAGGAGCATGCACGCACAGCCGCAACCTCCCGTCTCCGGTCTCCCGCTACTTACTACTCTTTACCATGGAGATTACCTCGTCCACAATACCGTATGCCTTCGCCTCGTCGCCCGACATGAAATAATCCCTCTCCGTATCCGTATGGATCTTCTCGAAGGGCTGCCCCGTATGCCGGGACATGATCCTGTTCAGGGTTTCCTTCATCCTCAGGATCTCCTTTGCATGGATCTCCACATCGGTAGCCTGCCCGTAGAAGCCCGCCGTGGGCTGGTGGATCATGATCCGGGAGTTCGGGAGCGCGAACCTCTTTCCCTTTGTGCCGGCGCACAGGAGCAACGCCCCCATGCTGGCGGCCTGGCCGATGCAATACGTAGCGATATCGGGCTTCACGTACTGCATGGTATCGTACATGGCAAGCCCTGCGGAGACGACTCCCCCGGGCGAATTGATGTAGATATGGATGTCCTTTTCCGGGTCCTCCGTCTGCAGAAAGAGCAGCTGCGCGATCACCACATTCGCCACGTTATCGTCGATAGCGGTGCCGATGAAGATGATCCTGTCCTTCAGAAGCCGCGAATAGATGTCGTATACCCTCTCCGTTCTGCCTGTCTGCTCTATCACGATCGGGACTATGCTCATGCCTGTTCTCCTTTTTCCACCGTCGCCTTGCTTAACAGAAGGTCCAGAACCTTTTTCTCGAAGAGGGCATGCCGCACTCCCCCCAGCGATCCGTCCTTCGTTATATAATATTTTATAACATTCTCGGGGGAGATATAATACCTCTGCGCGAGATTGAGGATCTCCGCCTTCAGTTCCTCATCGGAAATCGCCACTCCCTCCTTCTCCCCGATGATATCGAGCAGCAGGGAGGCCCGCGCACTCTTTACCGCATGGGGCTCCAGCTCAGCCCGCAGCTCCTCGTCGGAGCGGGTGTCCTTGCCCCCCGAGCGGATATCGTTCATGAGGAGACTGATTTCAGCCTGGAGCATGCTTTCCGGCACTTCAACGGTATGGGACTCAAGGAGCCTGTCCAGAATTTCCCGCTGTTTCGCCATATCCGCGCTCCTGCTCTTTGCAGAAAGCATGCTCTCGCGCATCTGGCTCTTCATCTGTTCCAGGCTCTCGAAGCCCATGTCTTTTGCAAACTCATCGTCGATAGCCGGCAGCCGGCGCTTCTTCACTTCCTTTATCTTTATCGAGAACCGGGGTTTCTTCCCGGCGAACGGAGACTGTATCTCTTCGGGGAATGCCGCCTCTATCTCCACCTTGTCTTCCTGCTTCCTTCCGATGAGACCCTCAAAGAAATCAGGCGGATAGGGGCCGCTCCCCACTTTCAGAACGGCGTCCGTCGCCCCCTGCTCTTCGCCCTCTATCGTATAATCGATGGTAACAAGGTCCCCGGTCAGGACGGGCTCAGCGGAAGACTCGTAGGCGGCCCTCTCCTCGGCAATTGTTTTCAGCGCTCTTTCTACCTCCTCCTCCTTCACTTCCACCGGCACGTCTTTGACCTTCACCCCTTCATAGGTGAGGTTCTCCACGCTGGGCATGATATCCACGGTAACGGTCATGGTAAGGGGTTCATTCCTCCTGAAGTCGAACTGCTCCTCCATCACCGGCTTTGACACCGGCTTCACCCCGGCCTCCTTGAGGGCATCGGAATAGTAGTGGGGCACCAGCTTCTCGATCACGTCCGCTTCCACATTCCTGCCGAACTTCTTTTCAATCAGGTTCATCGGCGCCTTGCCCGGCCTGAACCCGGGAACCTTCGCCTGTCTCTGCGCCTCCTGGAGCCCTTTCCGGATCTCCGCCTCGATGGTGCCTGCAGGAATCTCTATGGTAAGCCTCTTCCTCGTCGCCGATACATCTTCACGTGCCTTTAGCAATGTGTCCTCCCCGCGGTGTAGTGCTTTAGTGCTTGAATTTCAATCGTTTAGTGTAAACTTTCTCTCACCGCTTTGTCAATTTGCAGCAGCGCTTCACGGAGGGGAAGACGGGAGAAAAGACACCGGACCGTATTATCAGCTAAGGAGAGAGAAGAGCAATAATCTCATGTGCGGTCTGCTCCACCGGGACGGACAACCCCTCGGCAAAGTCTTTGCTGCCCATCTGGATACCGAGAAAAGCCACCTCCGATCCCGTATCGCACCGTATGATTTCCGCCACGCCGGAGAGGGGAAAGGCATGGGTGCTCACGATATGGTCCTCGATCAGCTCCGGCGGGATGATCCGCGCTTCACCGGAGACCCCTCCGAACTCTGCAGCATCGATGATCACCGTCCGTACCGGCTTTGCCCCGACCGCCCTGTCGATGATGTTCTCGGGCCTTTCTCCCGCATCAAGGACAAGAATACCATCCCGCGGGACGGGGAGGTGTCGCGCAATGTACGGGCCGACGCCGTCGTCGGCCCTGAGTACGTTCCCTGCCGTTATTATAAGTATAGTGTCCGGCGGGTGCGGTTGCAAAAGTTTTTTTATTTCACCGGTCAACAAAGCGCACGTTCAGCATGTGGGTGGAACAGGATATGCAAGGGTCATAGGCGCGGACCAGCATCTCCAGCGCCAGGGTGATCTCCTCCTCGCTCTTCGCCAGGATTTCAGGCACCAGTTTTTCCATATCATGCTCGATATTGCTCAGGTTCTGGTTGGTGGGGATACTGCAGTTCGCATTCACGATGATCCCCCTGTCGTCCACTTCGTAATGATGGAAAAGGACACCGCGCGGAACTTCCACCGCCCCTATTCCGCTCCCCGCCCTCACCGGAACCGCAGACCTCTCATTGAGTCCGACGAGGACCGCCTCGTCCCGGTCCACTCCCCGCTCTTTCAATACCCGGACGGTCTGCAGCGCCTCTTCGAGACAATGCACGGACTCGATCAACTGGGCAGCCGTGTTCAGGTAGGGGTTGGTGCACTTCGGCTCCATTCTCATGGCCGCGGCAACCTCTCTCGCCCGAGGGTGCAGCTTCCGGAAGTTGAGATTGAAGCGCGCCAGGGATCCCACTGCATAGGAGCCACGGCTCAATTTCGTGTGCTTTGCCGAGGAATGGGGAACGATGAACTCATTGGTGATGTTCCGGTACTCCCCTTTCGGCATCCTGATGCCGTCGGTCGATCCGATGTCTCCCGAAAGCAGGGGGTACTCTCCGTCGTCACTCACCAGGGCGACATACTCCGTGTCCCGCTCGAATTCGGGGAAACGGAAAGTGGAGGCCAGCTCCACCGTCGCCTCCATATCGGGGCGCATCCCTTCCAGGAGATGCAGAAGGGAATCCAGCTCCCTTTCCCCGGGGAGCTTGGTAAAGCCGCCGACTACCGCCGAAATGGGATGGACGTGGCGGCCCACCAGCACTTCACACGCCTCGTTGCAGGCCTTCTTCATCCGCAAGGCCCTGCGCACCACCTTGTTATGGGTATCTATCAGGGGGACAAAGCTCTTGACCCCCAGCAGGTCAGGGGCGGCCAGCAGGTAAAGATGCAGGATATGGCTGTCGAGGATCTCGAAATAGAGGAGGAGCTTCCTGAGTCGTATCGTCTGCTCCGAAGGGACGATGCCGAGGGCATCCTCGGCCGCCTGCAGGGAAGCGAGAGTATGCCCGCAGGAACAGATGCCGCAGATCCTGCTGGTGATATGCTGCGCCTCGAAGAGGGAGCGTCCCCGCAGCATTCCCTCAAACAGCCGCGGCGCCTCCACGATATCGAGGCGGCAGGTCTCGAGTCTCCCCTCCTTTACATTGACCACGATGTTGCCATGGCCCTCCACCCGCGTCAGGTATTCCACATTTATTGCGAGGCTTTTCTTGTTCATGCCGGATCCTGCTCGCTGCACATGTTATACATACTCATCTTGTTGCGGATGAGCTCCCCGGAAATCCCGTACTTGTCCAGCACGGCCCTTGTCCCCTTCTCGTTGGGATTGCTCACCATACCGCGGCATCCGTAGCATATGTTGCCGTTGTTGATGCACCACGAGTTGCAGCCGGCCCGGGTGACAGGACCGAGACAGGTGACCCCCCGCTCATACATGCAGACGTTTTCGTTCAGTTTGCATTCGACGCATACCGCAAAATCGGGTACCGGGTAGGTGGTGCCCTGGAGGACAGCCCGCAGGACCTGTATGAATTCGGGGGGGTACACAGGACACCCGTTGACGAAATAGTCCACCGGCACCACCTGGTGCACCGCCTTTGTTCTTTCGGACGGAAAGAGCTTGTAGCGGTCACCGTAGACATATTTCCGGATATCGTCGGGATCGAACCGGTTCTTCATGCCGTTCACTCCCCCGATCGTCGCGCACGAGCCGTAGGCAATGAGGACCCCGGCCTTCTTCCGTATCTCCGTGATCCGCCCGACCGCATGGGCATTCGTAATGCTCCCCTCCACAACAGCCACGTCCACGTTCCGGTCCCATTTCTCGGACATGACTTCGCGAAACTCCACCACCTCCACGATATCCAGAACATCGAGGAGGTCTTCCCCGAGGTTCGCCACCTGGAGCTGGCACCCCTCGCAGCAGGCGAAATCGTAAAAAGCGACCGTCGGTCTTTTCATATCACAATGCCTCGCTCACGTTCCTGATATCCGCAAAACTGAAGACCGGCCCGTCCTGGCATACGTACAACCCCTGGATCTGGCAGCGTCCGCATTTTCCCATCCCGCACTTCATATGCCGTTCGAAGGAGAGCAGGATCTGCCGCTCCGGAATGTTCTTCGCCAGCAGCTCCTTGATGACAAACCGGTACATGATCGGCGGGCCCACCACCACGGCAAAAGTCCTCTCCGGCTCGATATCAACACCGGGGATGAGGGTGGTAATGACCCCCACATTACCGGCCCAGTCGGGGGCGGCCCGGTCCACGGTGCATTCATAGTGGACATCCATGCGGCGCTCCCACTGATCGAGCTCGTCACTGAAAAGCATATCCTGCGGGGACTTGCACCCGAGGAGAATATGGACCTTCCCGAACATCCTCCTGTTGAAGAGGACATGCTTGATAAGGGACCTGAGAGGAGCGATGCCGAGCCCCCCCGCAACGATGAGGAGGTCGTTCCCCTCCAGGATGCGTATGGGAAATCCCTTTCCATACGGCCCCCGGATCCCGATCTCATCGCCTGCTTCGAGCGTGTGCAGGGCTTCGGTCACCTTTCCGACCGCCCTGACGCAGAGCTCGAAGGAGCCGCGGGTGGCGGGGGAGGAGGATACGGAGATGGGCACCTCCCCCACCCCGAACAGCGAAACCATGACGAATTGACCGGGGTCATGGTCGAGACTCATGCCGCCCTCCAGTGCAATCTCGAAGAGCTTCTCATGCCCGGTCAACCTCTTCGTGCGGAGGATCTTTCCCTTCTTTACGTTATAATTGGACTCCTTTATAACTACTTTTTCCATACTTTCGTCATCCCCTCCTCGATCAGCGCGTTCAGGGTCTCCTTGAGCCGTATGCCGGCCATGCAGGTCCTGCTGCACCGCCCGCATCCGGTGCAGAAAAAGCGGGAGTGGGTGCTCACCGGGTAACGGAACTTACGATAGTAGCGATGTTTCTGCCTGTCGGAACGCTCCTTCCTGAAGTTTTCTCCCCCGGCAACCTTGGCAAAGGGTTCGAGCTGGCACGAATCCCACCTGCGCACCCGCGCGCCGCTCTTCAGATCGAGAGTCCCCTCCTCCAGGATATCGAAGCAGTAGCAGGTGGGGCAGACCGCGGTACAGTTTCCGCAGGACAGGCATCTCTCGCCCACCTCCTCCCATACGCGGCTCCCAAAAGTCTTATCGAACAGCTCGGGGATCTCCCGCGGCTCGACCTCCACTTCGTTCCTGAATATCTTTCTCTTTTCCTCGCGGAGCCTGACCAACTCCTGCAGATGGACTTTATCGGCAGGCTGGAAGAGCTTCGTCGCCTCCACGATCTCGTCGCCGGTCTGTGTATGGATATGAACGATAAAATACTCCTCTCTGTCGGTGAACAGCAGGTCATACCCGCCCGAAGGCATGTTCGCATTCACCAGGGCGCAGCTCGCATGCTCGTCGCAATAGTCATTGCACTCCAGCCCGATGATGCCGATCTTGTTCGAACGGATCAGGTAGTTGTAGTCCTTGGGGCGGCGCGAAAGCACCATGTTGAGACACTGTATTCCGGCCAGGTCGCAGGTATGGACGCCGAAGAGCACCATGCGTTCATAATAGACGACGGCTTTCACGTCGAACCCGCGGCGGAAGGCATATTCCGTCAGGGTCTCGCGCTGCGGCATGAAGTACTTTTTCGGAGGGAGGATCGTGGGAATATACTGCAGCGCAATCCGGTCACCCGAAGTGACCTCTTCAAAAGCGTAATTGCCGTATCCCCGCGACACGGGAGCGACAACCTTCTGCAGATGGGAGAGCCGGGAGATGAAATCGTCGAAGTCCTCTTTCCTCAGAACCGCATATTGGACATCTTTCATGGTCGCCCCTTCCGGCA
>JADLDZ010000085.1 GCA_020846375.1 Nitrospirales bacterium
GTCGCGCAGAAAACGGGGATGAGGGGGACCTGTCTCGGCCTCTCCAATGCCTGCGCCTCGGGGGCGAATGCCGTCGGAGAGGCGTTCAGGCTCATCCGCGCGGGCATCGCTCCCCTGCTGCTCGCCGGAGGGGCCGAGGCACCTGTCTGCTCCCTCTGTGTCAGGGGATACGGAGCCTCGGGAGCCCTTTCAAAGACCGCCGACCCCTCCGCCAGCAGGCCCTTCGACCGCACGAGGGACGGTTTCGTCCTCGCGGAAGGCGCGGCAGTGCTGGTGATCGAGGAGCTGACCTTTGCACTGCAGAGGGGTGCACGGATCTACGCTGAGATCATCGGATACAGCGCCACCACCGATGCCTTTCATATGACGAAACCCGACCCGCAGGGCGAGGCGCGGGCGATCCGCGCCGCACTGGAAGATGCGGGGACCGCACCCGAAGCGGTAGAGTATCTCAATATGCACGGTACGTCCACCCCATTGGGAGATAGAGCGGAAGCGGAGGCGGTGGGGCTCGTCTTCGGCAGGCGGGCGGCGGAAATCCCGGCAAGCGCGTTAAAGTCCATGACGGGCCACATGCTTGCTGCATCGGGAGCCTTCGAGGCGGCATGTACGGCGATGACACTGAAGGAGGGCGTCATCCCCCCCTCGCCGCACCTCGTGGAAAAAGATCCCGGATGCCCTGTCGCCCTTGTCACGGAAAAACAGGAGACCCCGATCCGGGTCGCCGTTACCCAATCCTTCGGTTTCGGCGGAGTCAATGCAGTGCTTGTTATGAAAAAGGGGTAAGTGTCAGGCTGCCTGTCCGGGAATCCGCTTCTCGTAGATCCTGTACTTCTTGTAGAGTGGGGCGCCGAACATTTCGGTGATGAGTATCACCGAGCGGTTGTCTTCGAGTATCCACGAAAACTCGATCTGCCGGTACTTCCCCTTCCGGAGGATCTGTTTGTGGCCCTCGGCAAAAAGGAGTGCGTCCACCCCCCGGTTCCGGTACCCGTGCTTGATCCCGTACAGGAGCAGCCGCAGGGAATCGATCTTCCGCGAATAGTAGAGGGCCTTTGCCAGGGTAAGGGGGTTCAGCCTGCCGTGCAGGTGGCGGAGGACGGAATTGAAATCGGGGATCAGGCCCAGAAACCCCACCGGCTCCCCGTCCTTTTCCGCGATGAGGGTCAGCTCGGGGACCACCAGCGGCTTCAGCCTTTCCGCACTATAGGCAAGCTCCTCATCCGTAAGAGGGAGGAACCCCCAGTTCTTCTCCCATGCCGCATTGTAGATTCCCTGAAATACCTTCATGTCCGCCATGAAATCCTTCTTGCCCACAGGACGGACCGTTATCCCCTTCCGGGAGGCGAGCGAAGCGACACGCACCACTTTTTCGGGAAGAGCAGCCTCGCAGGTATACAGATAGGCGTGGAGGTCCTTCGCCTTGACCATCCCGAACCCCTCCATCAATTCATTATAATAAGGGGGATTATAGGGAGTCATCAGCATGGGGGGGTGTCCGAAGCCCTCGATCAGAAAGCCGCATTCCTCGTTGGTGGAGAAATTCATGGGACCGCGCATGATTTCCATCCCGCGGTCTCCCAGTTCTCCGCGCACCCTTTCCAGGAGCGCGTCCGCGGCTTCCCGGTCATCGATGCATTCGAAAAAACCGAAGAAGCCGGCCTGTTCCCGATGGAAGGCGAGGTGCTGCCGGTTGATGAGGGAGGCGATACGCCCCACCGGCCTCCCCCCCCGGCGCGCCAGGAACAGCTTTACCTCCGCGTGCCCGAAAAAGGGGTTCTTCGGGCTGAAGTGCGTCCTCAGGTCTCGTGTCAATTGGGGGCAGAAACGGGGGTCGCCGGAATACAGGGAATGGGGCACCCCGATAAAGGCATCGAGGTCGCGCGCTGTCCTGACCTCGGCTATTTCAATGGAAGGGGAGAGAGGGGCTCGCATGGCAAGGATACCGCCGGGCCATCAGATCAGGCCCAGGGCCTTTCCCACTTTACTGAAAGCCTCCAGCACCCTGTCGAGATGCGCGTCGGTGTGCGTCGCCATGTAGCTGGTCCTGATGAGGGCCTTGCCCGGAGGGACCGCCGGGGAAACAGCGACATTGGCGAAAACGCCCTCTTCCTGGAGCAGCATCGCCATCTTGAACGCGGTCTCATCGGCCCCGACGATAATGGGGATGATGGGCGTCTCGCTCGGCCCGACGGCAAAGCCGAGTTCCTTGAAGCCCTTCAGCATTTTATGGGTAATCTTCCAGAGCTGTTCGATCCTCTCGGGCTCGCTCTCGATGATATCGAGGGCCATGCTCACTGAAGCCACCGAGGCGGGAGTGGGGCTTGCACTGAAGATGAGGGCGCGGCCGAAATGCTTTATGTAATCGATGACGTCCTCGGCACCCGCTATGAAGCCCCCGATGGAGGCAAGGGACTTACTGTAGGTGCCCATGATCAGGTCCACTTCGTCTTCGAGCCCGAAATGCTCGGCAGTGCCCCTGCCTCCCTTGCCCAGCACCCCGACCCCATGCGCGTCATCCACCATGATGCGCGCCCCGTAGCCCTTCGCGATGCGGACCACCTCCGGGAGATTGATGATATCGCCTTCCATGCTGAAGACGCCGTCCACCACCACGAGCTTCCCTTTGCCGTTTTCGGAGAGCACCCGGTCCAGATCCGTCATGTCGTTATGCTTGAACCTTTTCACTTCCCCGTAGGAGAGCCGGCAGCCGTCGACTATGCTGGCGTGGTCCATTTTATCGATGATCACCACATCGTCCTTGCCGACAACGGCGGAAATGACCCCGAGGTTGACCTGGAAGCCCGTGGAGAAGACGAGGGCAGCCTCTTTTCGCATGAAACGGGCGAGTTTCTTTTCGAGCTCCACATGGATGTCGAGAGTGCCGTTCAGAAAACGGGATCCGGCGCACCCGGTTCCGTACTTCTTCACCGCCTCCACGGCGGCTTCCTTCACCCGGGGATGGTTGGTGAGCCCGAGATAGTTGTTGGAGCCCACCATTATCATTTTCCTGCCGTTCATGATAACCTCAGGGTCCTGGGCACTCTCGATCACCCTGAAGAAGGGGTAGATACCCGCCCGCCGGAGGTCATCCGCGGCAGTGAATTTGAAGCATTTCTCGAATATATCGGTCTGTTTCGTCATAGCCACTGATGGATCCTGTACCAATCCGCCGTCCATCTTGCTCCTTCCCTGATTTTCACCTTCGGTTCAAAACCCAGCTTCTCCGCCGCCTTGCTCGCATCGCATACCCAATGGGAATACTTCATTTCCCGCACCTTGTCGCTGTTGATGATATTCGTCCCCCGTATCTTCTCGGACATATGTCCCAGGAGCGGCATGATGAGTCGGGGGACGATGAGCCGCA
>JADLDZ010000086.1 GCA_020846375.1 Nitrospirales bacterium
GAGGTGCTGGGCATCGGCCGCGCTCCCTCCGTTGCCGCAGAAGAGCACCTTTTTGCCGCTCCGGAAGGCATTGACGATCTCCCCCGTGATGCTGCCGATGGTCTGCACGAGGTCCCGGTCCCCGAGGATCTTTTCCTTCAGGGCTATAGCGTCCCGGATCGCCCGGTCAATGAGAAAAATCCTTTGCATCGGCCTCCTTCCCCCCTATTTCGTGATCGTGAGAGCCGTCCAGGGACGGCGGGACAACTCATCTCTCCAGTAGTCCAGGATATCCCGGAGGGTCGTCTCGAAGGGGATCTCCGGCTTCCAGCCCGTCTCGTTGCCGAACTTGTCGATGCACGGGATCTGGAGCGTCACATCGGAGGGCCTCAGCAACTGGGGGTCGACCTGCACGTCGCACGGCACTTTCGCATAGGAGAGGAGGATGTTCAGCGCCTCCCCGATGGTCAGGGTACGATTGCCCCCGATATTATATACCTCACCGGGCGTACACTTGTTCACCAGCATCCAGTAGGCCCGCACCGCGTCACGCACATCGCAGAAGGTCCTGACAGACTGGAGATTGCCCACACGGATCACCGGTTCCTTGAGCTTCAGCTCGGCCGCGGCGATCTGCTTTGCGAAGGCGGACATGGCAAAGACATCCCCTCTCCGGGGGCCGGTATGGGTGAACATCCGGGTGCGGATGGTCCTGATCCCATAGGAGACGAAGTACTGGTAGGCCACCATATCCTCTCCCACCTTGCTCACCGCATAGGGCGACGCGGGCCTGAAGGGGCAGTTCTCCCGGATGGGCACATCCGCCTCGCTTACCTGCCCGTAGACTTCGGAGGAGGAGCAGATATGGATGACGGGGTCGATCTCCACGATCCTGACCGCTTCCAGCAGGTTCGCTGTCCCGATGACGTTTGTCCAGAGAGTGTGGATAGGGGAGTTGAAACTGGTGAGGACATAGCTCTGCGCCGCCAGGTGGAAGATGGCGTCCGGCCTGATCGCCTTGAAATGCCGGATCAGTCCGCTCAGGTCGCCCAGGTCGGTTTCAACCAGCTTTACCTTGTCGTATATCTTTTCCAGGTTGTCCTTGGGGCTCCTCCACCGGCATATCCCATATACTTCATGGCCCTCGCCGAGTCCGAGGATGTATTCCGCCAGATGGCTGCCCACAAAACCCGTTATTCCCGTTATCAGTACTTTCATTCCGTATCTCTCCTTCTATTCTCCTTCCGGCTGCACGCGCACCGTCTTCTTCAGCGCCTCATAGCTCAGGGCATAGATGTTCTGCCTGTTCGCCTCCCGGGCGTTATAGAACTGCATGACGATATCGTCGCTCAACTCCGGGTCCCTGGGGGAGCGCCAGGTAAGTATGACCACATTCGTTCCCTTGGCCGCCGTCTTGAAATATTTCTTCATCGCCCGCGGCTCGAAGAGGGGCGAATAGGCCGGAAAGAGGAGCGGCTGATCGAAAATTATCAGGAAGTGGTTGAGGCTCTGTTTCATATACGCTTCTTTCGCTTTTTCGGGGGAGCCGTAAAGAACATTTTCAAAATCGCCATAGGCGTTGAAATCGTTCATGAGCGGTCGCTGGAACCTGCTCTTCGGGATCCCGTAGATGCTCGGGATGAAGTTCATCATCACCACTTTCTTATCCTCTCCGATCCCCTTTTGCACCTTCAGGCCCAGTATTACCCCCTCCCACCTCTTCTCATAGAGATCGGCATAACTGAGCCTTCCGGTCACAAAACCGATCTTGTCGGAAAGAGGCATCGCCTGCGCCTTTGCAGTGACCGTATAGAAATTGAGCAGAGCGAAAGCCGCCGTAACGACCGCTGCGAAAAGGAGGACATGCCTCTTGAAATCCGTCGCCCCGAAGAGCGCCCGGATCGAAAAGAGGAGCACATAAATATAGAGAGCTATCTTGAAAAAGATCAGAAAAACCGTATACCGGTAGATGGATGACTGTTCAGTAATGCCGAGGAGAATGTAGACAACGAGCAGCATGCAGACTATCGGCGCGATAGTGCCGACGCTGCCCGAGGGCATCAACCCCTTCCGGGAGGCGATGGATACGAGAACGGCGGTCAGGACCAGGAGTGCGAAATAGACGATAAAAGGTATCATGGACCCGTCGTGCAGGACATCGATGATGTTCCGGACAATCGTCCCGAACTGGAAGAATCTGCCGAGGCCTACCGCACCCGCTCCCTCGCCGCTGATAGTGTTCATCTGTATCTGCATGAGAAAGGCATTGGGGCTGATCCAGTCCCGCATGATCGATTCGATCCGGTATTTGAAAAACAACGGAAGCGGCGTCGCCTCCGCCATCCCCGACGTAAACAGATTAAAGACGAGAAGCGCAACAAAAATTCCCAGTAAGCCCGCGGTGACAAGAAAGGACATGCGGAGCAGAGCGGCTCTTCCGACGAGGAGGAACAGCAGGGATTGGAGGAGGAGGTACGGCAGGAGAAAGGCAAAGGAGACAGGAGACATGACGAGGGCGGCTCCCGTAACGAGCAGGAGAAGGACCGCCCACGGGCGCACCAGGGAATCGGGCAGGGAGAGCGCCAGCACTGTAAGACAGGCAGTGAAAATGATGAAGGAGCCGATCAGCACATGGACCTTCTGGAACTCCGCAACGATCACGCCCGATTCATTCAGGATGATGCTCGACGAGAAAAAGAGGAGGAGCGAAAGCAACACCCAGAGGGGCTCATCACCCGCTATTTTCCGCACGAGAGCGTAGAGCGCCGCCGCGGAGAGGAGCAGGAAGAGGAAGGAAACGAGCTGGATCGACTGGATATCCGTCAGCAGGCCGGCCAGGAAGAACAGCCCCACGCCCTTTGAATAGTAGTAATGGGGGAAGTACTTGTTCATCCCGATGCCATGGCTGTTTAAAACTTCCTGGTAGTAGGGGAGGTAATGACCGATGGTATCATTGGTGAGCAGGTCCGGCATAAGCCCTTTCGAGAGGAACAGATAGAGGAACTGCACCACGAGGGCAAAGAGCAGGAACGCCGTCAACGCTCCCTGCAGCGCGCCCTTCTCCTTGAAATAGTCGCGGGAAAGGCGGTTGAAAAATCCGGGCAGCGCCCGGACCGTCTCCCTGAGCTCCGGGTAGGACAAAAAAGCGATCGGGACGGTGAGCAGCAGTGCCGTCGCCGTATAATAGGCCTTGAGAAGGCCGAGGAAGAACATCACCAGGGTAAGCAGGGACGCCCCCGCGAAAGAGGAAACAAGGAATGTGTCGAGCCCATTCAGCGGAAAGTCCCCTCTGCCCTTCGTAATGAAGGCAAGCAGGAGCTTTCCGGCGGAGTACACGATCCAGGCGAAAAAGAAGAAAAAGGCGACCCTGAAGAGATGGTAGAGGAAATAGAGGCTGCCGGCTTCGGCAAAATGCCTGTCCCATACGCCCATCTTCTGGAAGAGGAGAATCAGGACCAGGTAGACAATAGAAAAGACGCTCCGCCCCACGATGAAGCTGTCCTGCGCTTCTCTCTGCACTACCGTATTCTGAAGAGTTCTTTCTGCTTTTTTCGCCATTGTCTCACCTTCTCAAGAAGTTACCGCTTCCGTGACCGCCCTGATGACATGCCCGGCCTCTTCGTCGCTCAAGAGCGGGTACAGAGGCAGTGAGATCGTCCCTCCGCCGATCTTTTCCGCAACAGGAAAATCGCCCTCCCTGTATCCGAAATGTTCCCGGTAATACTCGAGGAGATGGATAGGGCGGTAATTTACCGCCACCCCGACTCCCCGTTCCTGCAGCTTCAGGAGCAGGGAGTCCCGCTTCTCCTTCGCTACCTGTATGGTAAACAGATGGCGGGCATGCCGCGAACCGGGGACCGTTTCGGTAAGGGTGATCCCTCTAACCGGAGAGAAGGCGTCCTCGTATCTGCGGTAGAGAGCGTCCCTTCTTGCCCACAGCGCATCGATCCTCCTGAGCTGCCCTGCCAGGAGTGCGGCCTGTATGTTGTCCATATTGTATTTCCACCCGAGCACCGGCATGTCCCAGTGGCGGTACTTCTTTGTATACCTGTCCGCAGCGGATTTATCGATACCATGGAGCCGGAGCATGCGCAGCAGATCATCCTTCCCCTCATCGTGGACCGTGATCGCGCCTCCCTCTCCCGAAGTGATATTCTTGGTGGCGTAGAAGCTGAAGCAGGCCGCATCGCCGAGTTGGCCGACCTTGACCCCGTCCCTGACCCCCTCGATGCAATGGGCGGCGTCCTCGATAACAATAAGGTTGTATTTGTTCGCAATCCGTCGGATCTCTTTCATGTCGCACATCTGTCCGTAGAGGTGGACAGGCATGATCGCCCTCGTCCTTTCGGTGACAGCCGCTTCGAGGAGGGAGGCATCGACGTTCCCGGTACTCTCCTCCACCTCCACGAATACGGGACGGGCGCCGGCGTGCAGAACAGAGTTCGCGGTCGCGCAGAAACTGAGGGGAGTGGTGATCACCTCATCACCCGGACCGATACCCCAGGCGAGAAGGCAGAGGTGCAGGGCGGCAGTGCAGCTTGTTACGCCGATGGCGTGCGGGGCATCCAGATAAGCGGCCAGACCGCTTTCGAGTTCGCCCACAACAGAGCCTGTGGTGAGAAAAATGGAATGCAGCACCTCAACCGCCCTGTCAATATCTTCCTCGCCGATATTATGCCTGAAAAATTCGATCTTCAACGATATTCGCTCCTGTATCTCTGCCCCTTCCCCTCTGCCGATGGAAAAGGAATCTAATAAGCTACCTAAAGCAGCCTCAATTGTCAAGACGGCCACCCGGTATCTATTGAGAAAATTACCCGCCGGAATACAACGCGCACCGCAGAGGTGGTGAGGGTAACAAATGCCCTCTATATTACGCGGCGGTTTCCCTGTCTGTCAATATTTTGAACCAGGCTGGAGCAGCGACACACTATCATAAAAGCGATTCATCAGAACTCATTTCACCCCCCCTCACCCCTCACCCGGCCTTCGGCCGTCCTCTCCCTCAAGGGGAGAGGATTCTTTCAAAGTTTTTTCTTCCCCTTGGGGGGCAGGAGGTGCTATCCCATCAGCCGGGGGCATGGGGATTCCCTGAAAGTATCTCCCTCCCCATTGAGGGGAGAGGTGCCCTCAGGGGTATTTCTCTCTCCCTTGAAGGGGAAAGTGATTCCTCTGAGATAATTCCCTCCCCCTTGAGGGGGGAGGGCGAGGGAGAGGGTGAAAGAGCTTCTATGCCGGACACGGTGATACGTTTACCCTGCCGGATAGCCCACTGCCGCAGGCGCGACACCACAGATACGATGCATTTGCATTTCCTTTCTGTCCTGTGGTAGATATTAAACTAAAGTTCTTCAGGCTTTCGTGTGGGAGTCATTCCGGCCCTTGTCCGGGCTCGGTCCGGAATCGTTTCCTGCTGATAAGAGGGATTCCGGTGATCCCCGGCAAGCGGGGACAGGCTAGCCGGAATGACCAAGAGGAAAGATACACCCACAGGAATCCCGAAAAAACCAAACCTGGAACAAACGAGGAGCTTAACCATGATTAAAAAAACACAAAGAAGAAATACCGCAATCCCCGTCGTGCTCGCTTTCCTGTTTTTCATCGCAGCGGCAACGGCGGCCTTCAGCGACCAGGCCCCTGAAGAAAATGGCGGATGGCGTCCTTTGGGGAAA
>JADLDZ010000087.1 GCA_020846375.1 Nitrospirales bacterium
GCCATCACCTCGATGTGCCCCCCATCCTGAAGCTTCCTGAAAGCGGAAAGGAGGTCCTGACGGTAGCGCCCGATGTACAGGTGCAGGGTTTTCCTGCAGGCGGAGCGGTAGAAGCGCGCGAGAGGTGCAAAGGGGGAGCGGGAGGTCCGCTTCACCTCCTGCTCCGCAAGCTCGGTGAGATGCTCCAGGGAGCGGACAAAACGACTCCGCAGCAGTGCATCATTCAGCATTTCCATCAACGGGGGGCTGAACGAAAGGGTGAGCCGGGGGCTCACCCCCTCATTTACCATCCTTTCGAGGAGAGCGAGCAAGGGAAGGTATGTCTCCCGCATGGCCTCGAACAGCCAGTTCTCCTCGAGGGAGTATTCGTATTCGGGATGTTTTACATAGGGCAGGTGTGCGTGGAGGAAGAGGATAAGAGAGCCGCTCACTGCACGACGATCTTTCCGGTCCCTTTCACGACCCTGCCGATGACGGAGAAGAAGAGGGAGGATTCCCTGAAAAGGGCAAGCCCTTCCTCCTGCAGGGTGAGGAGGAGGCCGCCCGAGGTTTGGGGGTCGGAAAGCAGCAGCTTTTCCTCCTCGCTCAGATCGGGAGAAAAATCGACCTTGCCCGCAAGAAAGGAGAGATTCTGGTATGCGCCGCCGGGGACCATCCCCGCATCGATCATCTCCCGAACCTTTTCGAGGACAGGTACGGCCTTATGTTCGACAACGAAATCGATCTCCGCCCCCCTTACCATGTTGAGAGCATGCCCCAGCAGCCCGAAACCGGTGACATCCGTACAGGCGGTGGCGCCGGCCCGCAGAGCCAGCGAGGAGGCCGTTTCGTTCACTGTCAGCATCCATTCCACCGCAGGCTGTATCTCCTCATCCGTAAGCCTGCCCCCCTTCAGCGCGGTGGTCAGGATGCCGATCCCGATAGGCTTCGTGATGACGACCACCTCGCCCTCCTTTGCTCCGGAGACCCTGAGTATCCTGTCCCTGTCGATGACACCGGTTACGGAGAGCCCGAACTTCAGCTCGGGATCATCGAAGCTATGGCCGCCGACAAGGACCGCCCCAGCCCGCTGAAGCGAATGCAGTGCGCCCCGCACGATTTCCCGGAACACGGCGGGCCCGTAATCACAGGAAGGGAAGCCCGCTACGGCAAGGGCCGCGACAGGCCTGCCTCCCATGGCATAGATGTCGCTCATCGAATTGTTGGCGCTTATGGCGCCAAAGAGAAAAGGATCGTTGACCACCGGGGTGATGACGTCCACCGTCTCCACCACCGCCGTATCGTTCACCAGATAAACCCCGGCATCGTCGCCAGGGCCTACAAGCACAGCAGGATTGCCCTCGAACCGGAGGGCGCCGATAATCTCTTCCAGATCCGCCGGACCCATTTTTGCCGCTCAGCCTGCGGCCTTCACTTTTTCAGTCAGTTTATAATCCATTGGCTTATTATACTTCAAACCCCGTTGGAGGTAAAGGAAAGCGCCGCCTCCCCGCGCCGCAACCTGTTGTGGAGAGCAAACAACCCGTCCGGGCAAAACAGGATGCATGCCCCGTCTCCCTCTCCCGTGGATTTCTCTTGATATTCCTGACAAAATGTATTGACAAAGCGTTGAGCATCCTGTATTCTAATAGAGAGATTTCGCCCCCTTCGTTTCTGGCTCCTCAACCCGTTTCTCCTGAATCCGAGAGCCAGGTCTGATGAGGAAGGGTCCTCAGAAAGTAATCTACCTTATCTCTCCTTTCCAGGGATAAGCCATAAGAATACAAATACATAAATCAAGCAACTTCAAGAGATGAATCCACTCGTACCATAATGTAGTGATCGTGGATTTTCGATCATGAGAACCCAGAGAGGTAAAAAGAATATGGAAAATTACATTTCGATCTCGGAATTGAAAGAGAAGAGCATTGATGAGCTTACCCAGTTCGCAAAGGAGCTCAACGTGGAGGGCGCAACAGGGATGCGGAAACAGGATGTCATTTTCGCCATCCTCCAGGCCCAGGCGGAAAAGGCGGGCAACGTGTACGGGTCGGGGGTCCTGGAGATCCTGCCCGACGGGTTCGGTTTCCTTCGCTCCCCGGACTACAGTTATCTTCCGAGCCCCGACGATATTTACGTCTCCCCCTCCCAGATACGGCGGTTTACCCTGCGGACCGGGGATTACGTGTCGGGCCAGATAAGACCTCCCAAAGAGAACGAAAGGTATTTCGCCCTCCTGAAGGTCGAGAACATCAATAACGAGTCCCCCGAAACCAACGTCAACCGCCCCTTCTTCGATAACCTTACCCCCTACTACCCCACAGAAAAGATCCAGCTCGAGTCCGATGCAAACGATTTCAACATGAGGGTCATGGACCTGATCACTCCCATCGGTAAGGGGCAGCGAGGGCTCGTCGTGGCGGCGCCGAGGACGGGGAAGACCATGCTCCTCCAGTCCATCGCCCGCGCCATAAAGAAAAACCACAAGGAGGTCCATCTGATCATCCTCCTGATCGATGAAAGGCCGGAGGAAGTCACCGACTGGAAGCGGCAGGTGAGCACCGCGGAGATCATCAGCTCCACCTTTGATGAGCCTCCCCAGCGGCATTGCCAGGTTTCGGAGATGGTCATCGAAAGGGCGAAGCGGCAGATAGAAGCGAAAAAAGACGTCGTTATTCTCCTGGACAGTATTACCCGGCTCGCACGGGCGTACAATACCATCACCCCCACCAGCGGGAAGGTGCTGTCCGGAGGTCTCGATGCGAACGCCCTGCAGAGGCCCAAGCGGTTCTTCGGAACGGCGCGGAAGATCGAGGAGGGGGGCAGCCTCACCATTCTCGCAACGGCCCTCATCGACACCGGGAGCAGAATGGATGATGTCATTTTCGAAGAGTTCAAAGGGACCGGCAATATGGAAATCCACCTCGACCGCAAGCTGGTGGAAAAGAGGATATTCCCGAGCATCGACATCAACGCTTCAGGGACAAGAAAAGAGGAACTCCTCGTCGAGAAGGACGTGCTGAACAAGATGTGGATACTGAGAAAGGTTCTGAACCCGCTGAGCACGGTGGAAAGCATGGAATTCCTCCTCAGCAAGCTGAAGGGAGCGAAGAACAACCGGGAATTCCTCGAGATGATGAACAAGTAAGGCGGCGCACAGCCCGTTGTGCAGCGGAGAAGAGGAACTCCCCGGACACTCCTCCCCGGGCGCCTGGCCCGCGTTGTGGCCTGTAGGACATGTAGTGTCCCCTATGATATGAGCGGCAAATTGGAAGCGGACAGGCATTGTTTTGTGTGCGGCACGGAAAACCCCTTCGGGCTGAAGCTGGTTTTTTCGCGGGCCGAAGGAAAAGTCACTTCCGAATTCATTCCCTCTCCTCCCTATCAGGGTTATAAGGACAGGGTGCATGGCGGCATCATCACGTCTATCCTCGATGAAGCGATGATACAGGCTGCCGCAGCAGCGGGAATCACTTCGGTGACCGCGGAAATCAGGGTGCGCTTCAAGAGGCCGCTGCTGATCGATGAGGAAGCGGAGATCGAAGCGGAGATTACCCGTCGAAGCCCCCGGCTCCTTGAGGCCTGTGCGCGGATGGTGCACCGCCGCAGCGGTACCGTTCTCGCAGAGGCGTCTGCCAAGCTCCTGCCGGTCCCATGAAGGCTATTTTCTCACGATTCCCATGAATCCGGCAGTACCGGGGAAATAGTGAGAGGATGAAAAATCCGGCACGTATCAGTCTTTTCCCGAGGTCTTCCACTGATCGGCCATCTCCCCCATCAGCTCCTGTATGCGCGCATCGATCTGCTTTTTGTGTGAGCCGCCCCAGTAAACTTTACCACAACTCCCGCACTTCAAAAAAAACGTGTGGATGAGGAGGATATACCCGGGGACGGCATCCGCCACCTCCTCCCTCCCCGCTCCCGAAAGCACCCCGTTGCACCGGGTGCAGCGGGGTGTCGCCTCCTGAAGCAGAATGGCGGAAGGACCCGCGCCGAGCGTCCGCACTACCTCCTTCACCTGCTCCCCGGTGGTGTTCGCATGCAGCAGAAGGAGAGCACCCCTTCCTTTCCGCCGGGCGATTCCCGTGTCCCTGGTCAGGAGGACCCTCCCTTCCTGCCGCGCGATGCGCACCAGTTCCCTGTCATCGCCTTTCCTGAAATAAAGCGTATCGAAGCCGAGGAGGCGGAGCCATTTTGCAAGGCTCCCGAGCATGGTGTCTGCGATAAAACGAGGTCGTTCCGGCATAGGCACCGCAGGGGAGGAAAGATCCTTCCGCTTTTCCTTCATTATACCA
>JADLDZ010000088.1 GCA_020846375.1 Nitrospirales bacterium
ATGGACCAGGCGAACATTCTTTCCTATCTCGTACTGGGCAGACCCCTCCAGAGTGCCACGGGCGAAGAGGGGAAACTGCTCTACAAGGCGGCAAGCTCCCTTTCCTTCAGCGGGGGGGAGTTTCTGGCACAGCGCATCGGAGGCGCCTTGGGGATCAAGGACATCCATATAGAACAGGGGGAGGAATTCAGGGAGGCGGCCCTGGTTGTCGGCACCTATCTTTCCCCGCGCATCTACGTGAGCTACGGGATAGGCCTGTTCGAACCCGTCAACAGGCTGCGTATACGCTATGAGCTGAGCAAAAAGCTCCTGCTGCAGGTGGAATCGGGACTGGAGAGCGGAGCCGATCTGTTCTACCGGATCGAGAGATAGAGAAAAGAGGAGTATCCACGGCCCAACGCAGTCTTGACATTTCCATAAAGATGCTGCAGAATTTTCAATAGGCTCCGATTGGGGAAAAGCGGCTGCAGTTCGCCCTTTCGTTACAAAAATCTCTTCTCCAAAGACGTAACCGGCTCACCTTTTTCCTGCCGCTGTCCATCCTGCGCGCGAGCTGAGGAGAGCACTTGCTGAATATCGGGAGGAGTAATGGGAAACGAAGCTTTCAAATGTCTTGTGGAGGAAATCCTCTTCCCACTGGACATATGCATTAACGGAGACAGGGCCTGGGACATCAAGGTCCTCGACGAGAGATTCTACCAGCGGGTCATCAACTCCGGAAGCCTGGGGTTGGGCGAAGCCTACATGGACGGCTGGTGGGAATGTGAAAGTCTGGATGAATTTTTCGCCAGAATCATGCCGTCCGATCCGGAGAAGAGGCTGAAGAAGAACCTGAAGCTGATCTTCCCGACCCTCCATGCACGGATGCGCAACCTTGGGAGCAAAGCGAGAGCCTTCCAGGTGGGAGAAAGGCATTACGACCTAGGGAATGAGCTCTACCTGAACATGCTCGATGCGCGGATGGTCTATAGCTGCGCTTACTGGAAAGATGCCCGGAACCTGGACGAGGCGCAGGAGGCGAAGCTGGACCTCATCTGCAGGAAGCTGGGGCTGAAGGCAGGCCAGAAGATCCTCGATATCGGCTGCGGGTGGGGCTCCCTGGCGCGGTATGCCGCCGAGAAGTACGGGGCCGAGGTAGTGGGAGTCACCGTCTCCCAGAAGCAGAAGGCGTGGGCCGACGAGGCATGCAGTGGCCTTCCGGTGCAGATACGCCTTCAGGATTACCGCGACATCAAAGAGACATTCGACCATATCGCCTCCGTGGGCATGTTCGAGCATGTGGGGTATAAGAATTACCGCACTTACATGGAAATAGCCCACAAGTGCCTGAAAGAGGGCGGGCTCTTCCTGCTGCACACCATAGGGGGGAATACCTCAAAGATCGCCACGGATGCATGGACGGGAAGGTACATCTTCCCCAACTCCCATATCCCCTCCATCAAGCAGATAGGCGCCTCTATCGAGAAGCTCTTCGTAATGGAGGACTGGCACAATTTCGGCCAGTACTATGAGAGGACGCTGCTTTCGTGGTTCCGGAATTTCGACAGCAACTGGGATGCCCTTAAGGACCGCTACGACAACAAATTCTACCGTATGTGGAAGTATTATCTCCTGAGCTGCGCCGGGGCTTTCAGGGCACGTGATTTGCAAGCCTGGCAGATAGTCCTCTCGAAAAGGGGCGTGCCCGGCGGCTATCTTTCCGTGCGATAAGGGGCGTGTCCAAGACCTTGTCCTTTCGTTGAGCGGGCCTCGGTCCGCTCCCGTTTCCTCCCGTTCCGGGGCGGTGAGGATGCCGGGGAGCACTCCTGCCGGTACCCTGTCCCGACCCGCGTTTTGTTGTCGTGCATGCAGCCTGCTCCGGTCCTTTCAGGCGGCGATATCCACCCCCTCATCCTCCCTTTCCGAGTTTGCTCCGATCCCGTAGTAGAGGTAGCCGAGGGAAAGGACATAGGAGATAGGCCCGCCGAATGGAAATTCTATGTTGAGCAGGGTATGCAGGGACTGCAGGATCAGGGAGGGAGTAAAAGAAATGACGGAAAGGCGCACCAAGGCCTGATAGCCGAGGGAGAGCCCGAACTGCCGCGCAAAAAAGGGCCCGACCGCAGCGCTGAGGAGGATCTGCATGCCGTAGAAGAGAAGAGAGGTGAAGAGGGCGAACGGGAACAGGAGAAAGGGAAGCAGTTCCCTGAATATTTCCGTCCACGCCTGTATCCGCTCCCGATCGATGACGATCCGGTCGAACCCTGCAAGGTCGAATACGCGGGTATCCTCAGGGCTTCTTTGCAACAGCAGCTTCGTCTTCGTCAGCAAGGCTATCGCAGGGTAATTATCCAGGGAGGTGATCGTATCCGAGGTGTCTATGATGAGGAAAGGGGTGCTCTTGTCGGGATAGTAGATGAAATGGGGAGACGGTGCATCGATGGCGACTGTGCCGCGGGTGAGGGTAATGACGGGAAGCTGGCTGATGACTTTCGGCGCCTCCGCAGCGATCAGAGAAGAGATGCGGGCCTGGAAGCGCATCATTTCGGGGATTCCATAGAGGGACAGGAGGAGCAGGAGATAGGAGAGGCAATATCCTTTCCAGTTCCTGCAGACATCCCGATACAATGACCTCGAAAAAAGCGACAGGTACAGGGGATGAAAGAGAGAGTATTGTTTCATAGCCGGGCGTTGTTGCTCCTCGGGAAGCATTAGGGTGTTCATGCAGAATATACACCTTTGGAACTGTACCGCTATCCGCACCGGGTTGTCAAGGCCGGGGTACCGGGGTGCGTGATTTGACGCATACGTTGCAGCGGGGATACAATACTTTCGTGCTTACCATTGGTACTGTCGCACTCCCCTCTGCCTGTCTCCTTGCTCCCCTTGCGGGAATAAGCGACCTGCCCTTTCGCAGGGTAAACCGCTCCTTCGGGTGCGGTTTCGCCTTTGCGGAGATGATCAGTGCGCGGGCTCTCGTCTACCGGAACAGGAATACCTCCGCGATGCTCTCTTCCCTACCGGAGGACAAGCCGTTGGGAATACAATTGCTGGGGAATGATCCCGAAGTGATGAAGAAAGCGCTGGAACTCCTCCGAGACCATGAGTTCGACCTTCTCGATATCAATGCCGCCTGCCCGGTGGGCAAGGTGACGGGACGGGGGGAAGGGGCGAGCCTGCTCCGGGACCCAAGGGCGCTCGGTGATCTGATCCGTATCGTTGTTGCTTCTTCCCCGGTTCCCGTAACGCTGAAAATACGTGCGGGATGGGACGAAGCCTCTCTCAATGCGCGCGAGGTGGCGCTCCGTGCGCAGGAGGCGGGGATCAGCGGTCTCTTTCTCCACGGGAGGACACGGGCACAGGGGTACAGCGGAAGGGTGGACTACCGGATTATCAGGGAAGTCAAGGAGGCGCTGGACATACCGGTTATTGCCAGCGGTGACGCCCTTTCCCCTCAATTGATCAGGAAGATGTTTGAGGAAACAGGATGCGACGGCGTGGCAGTTGCGCGGGGAGCATTGGGGAACCCTTGGATATTCAGGGAGATAGATCCGTTTCTCCGGAATGGTACTCTTCTCCCCCGTCCTGATGGAGAAGAAATAGCTCTCACCATGCAGGCTCACCTCGACCTCTGTATCGGTCACTATGGAGAGGGGATCGGCACCCTGGTCTTCCGGAAGTTCTTTGCCTGGTATGTGAGGGGCCTTTCCGATATAAAGGTCCTGAAAGAGAAGGCGTTTCACGCGACAACGCGCGAACAGATGCTCGGGATCATCCGGGAAGTAAGGGATGCTCGGGAGCATGTCTGTTATTCCGTACACTACCGGGAACAATAGAACAGGGAGAGGGAGAGAGTTGTCTCACTCAAATGAGAGTATCCCCTGAGACCACGGAGGAATTCGCTCGCAAAGAACGAGGGTGCCCCCTGCCCCATGTCAGAGAATGCCTGTTCAGACCGAAAATATCTTCATCTTGACACTTCAGGTAAAATGTTGTATAAATAGAAATAGTTTCCATTTACTTGTCCGGATCAGGAAATTGCACCTGGATTATCATCTGACATTGAAGAGCCTGAAGCTCAAGGC
>JADLDZ010000089.1 GCA_020846375.1 Nitrospirales bacterium
AATGAGCGTATCGACGCGGTGCACGATGCCTCGCTGGAGGTGGGAAAAGGGGATATGCTCTCCATTATCGGTCATTCCGGTTCGGGCAAGACCACCCTGCTTTCGATCATCGGTGGTATTGCACACCCCACCTCGGGAAGAGTAGTGTTCGATGGGAGGGATATCTATTCCCTTCCCAGCGACGGTCTCTCTGAGTACCGCTGCAGGAAGGTCGGTTTCATGTTCCAGTTCGCCAGTCTTCTCCCCATGCTTTCGGCAAAGGAAAATCTCCTGCTCCCGGTGATCTTCAGGGAGGACGGGGGGCGCGCCGGTGCACAGGAGGAGCGGAAGGCGGTTGAGTTGCTGCGTCTGGTCGGCCTGGAGGACAAGGTCAATGCCTACCCCGCGCAATTATCCGGAGGGCAGCAGCGTCGTGTCGCCATCGCGCGCGCTTTTATTAATGATCCCGAGCTTGTCCTTGCCGACGAACCCACCGGGGATCTAGATGAGGAGACAGAGGCGGATATGATGCGTTTTTTCCGGATGATGAACGGGGAGAGGGGGATCACCTTCATCATCGTCACCCACACTGCCGAGCTTGCACGTCAGGCCAATAAGCGGCTGCGCATGCGCAACGGGGTGATTGAGAGCGTTTCGCCCGGCGGTATTCATCCCTCCTGAGCCGGACGTGCGGCGCCCAAGGCAGATCCTATCATAATTTTTCAAGCAAGTTGACAGGGATTGTCATTTCCGGTACTATGAAGCATGACAAAAGCGCTGCTGAAAGGAAGCGTACTCCTGGTCTTGGTTTGTCTCGTACCCTGCTGTATTCTTGCCTTTTCTGTCCCTTCAGCCAAGGCATCCACAGCTTCTGTCTCTCTTCTTGCTCTCGATGTGTGCAGTACCCATGATATCACTCACTCCGGTATGGTGTTCATCCTGATTCCGGCACTCGGCCTTTTGATTTTTTCCTCGATTTCTCAAAGTCTGATGGCGCAAAGCAGTCCTTTCTACCGATTCCTTTTCGTATTTTCCCCGGAGAAGCCCCCTCCGCTATAAGCTCCTTGTGCCCCGCGCCTTTCCCGATGTCGTTTTCTTGCTGCGCTGCAAAGGGGGGAGGCGTTGCGGGTTTATTTCTTTGTGAGATATTCCACCTCAAAAAAGGGAAAGCGGGTGTTTATGGATTGCAAGTCAGCCTGATATGGTCGATAATGTAATCAGGGGTAAGTACCTGCGAGCACTATTTGCTAACAAGGAAAATCCTGAATAGGAGGGGTTATGAAGATCTTACGATGTGCTCTTCTGCTGCTTTTCATTATTGTTCCCCTTGCCGCGTCGGGAGAGCAGAAGGCAAAAACTATTGATGAACTTGCAAAAATGTATGATTCGTCCGGATGCAAGGCGTGCCATGCGGAGATCTATGCACAATGGGAAAAATCTCACCACGCCCGGCCCTTGATGGGAGTCCAGGGCGGCCTGATGCTGGTTCCCGTGGTGAAGTCGAGCGCTTTTGCCCCGAAAGATCCGAAACAGGCCACACTGAAGAACTTCCCCTGTTTCAAATGCCACCTTCCTCAGGCATTTACTTCCGCCGAGGACTCCTTTGCGGCTGATCTGGCACAGGCCCTCCTGGCTGGCGACAAAGAAAAGGTGAGCAAGCTCCAGATTACCTGTCTTGTCTGTCACAATGAAAAGGCCATTATCCATCGGTTGCAGGAGGGGCCGCCGGAGAAGAATGTCATCTACGGCACCAGGAATATCGACTCTCATCCTGACAAGGTTTTTACGAAGGTGAAAAAGAGCGTTATTATGAGAGAGGCGATCATGTGCGGACAATGCCACGGGACCGGGCCGAACTTCGAATTCGAGAACCCCGTGCAGTGTGCGACCCTCTATGGGAGTTATCAGCACAACTATCTCTCCCATGGCGGGCTGAAGACATGCCAGGAGTGTCACATGCCGAAGGTGAATGGCAAGACGGATCATCTCTTCGCGCCGGATTGGAACAACAAGGAGCAGACTTCGGCGCTCCTCGGCAGGTCGCTCAACCTCGATGTCCAGACGCTGGGATACCAGTGGCTCAGGAAGGCAGGCGCCCTTATCCCGTTGGTGGTCGTGAATACCAAGATTACCCATACGGCCGGACATAGAATACCCGACGGCTGACCCTCCCATAACAGAGTGGTCATGGGCGTGACCGCAAAAACACCGGAGGGAAAGGAAATATACCGCGACGAACGTCATTACCATGCGCAGGCGACTACCTGCAGGGATTCGAAAATGGTCTATGGAGCCCAGAATAAAGCATCCTACGTCCGCGACACCAGCCTTCAGCCCTATGAATCGAAGGACGAGACCTTTGAAATCAAGCTGCCGGAAGGGGTGAGGACGGTTGAGGTGACTGTAGAGCTCAACTACGAGGTGCAATCCCCCGAAAACAAGGTGCCTATTCACAAAGTCATCAGAAGCGTAACACTGGACCGGTAATGGTCAGCCTCCCTGGCGGCCATGCCTGCGGTATGGCTGCCAGGGGAAAGAGCTCCGACATGTAATTTATCCTGCCATTATGGAATCATTTCCATACTTCGGGAATGGATTCCATAGTTTTTGGTTTTCGCGGTAATGAATTCAATAAGGTCCCCGGGGTACAGAATTTGCTTGCAAGTCCTGAAATTATAAAAAAATTTGTTCACGGGGAGAGGGGATGGAACTTGCAACGTTCATTTTGGGGGGAGGTCTTGTTGTTTCGGTCCTGGCGAATATCTTTCTTCTGGTAAAGAGAAACACTGATGCTACCAAAGAGCTCAGCAGCTTTTTTGCGGAGCAGAACAAGGGAAGAGCGAGTCTTGCCAAGCCTTTTCCCGTGAAGGAATCTGCATCCGGGGGGAAAAGGGAGATCGCCATATCTCTTAATGGCTTTCTTGATAAAGTCGGCGAAGTGTACCGGAATATCTTCTCCAATGGCCTTGAATTGGTGAAGCTTGCCGATACGCTGAAGAGCTGCTCCGATCAGACCCTGGAGATGTCCCAGGAAACCAGCTCCCAGGCCTCCCATGTGGCTGCCGCGATGGAGGAGATGAGCTCCACGATCAATGATATTGTCCGCAATATCAATCAGGCGGTTCAGTCCGGAAACGCTTCCACTGAACATGCAAAGATTATTGAAAAAAGCATAAGGGAAAACGTAGCGAGTATCGAGATGCTCTCCACCAATGTTATGGAATGGGCAGGGACCAGCAGGGCTCTCTCGGAGGCAACGGAAAGAATCGACGGCATTATCGTGGTCATTAAGGACATTGCCGACCAGACGAACCTTCTCGCTCTGAATGCGGCCATCGAGGCGGCCCGTGCCGGGGAGCAGGGCAGGGGTTTTGCCGTGGTCGCCGACGAGGTGAGAAAGCTTGCGGACAAGACGGGGAAGGCGACGCAAGAGATTGCGGCGATGATCCGCGACGTCAAGACAAAGGCGGACAGCTCCCTGGATACCATGGATTCCACCCTGAACGGTGTCAATGAAAGCATCGAAAGGACCAAGAGGGCCGACGAGTTTTTGAAAAAGACCATAGAGGAACTGCAGCGTACTGCGGATATGGTCAACCATATTGCTGCGGCAACGGGGCAACAGTCCCAGGTGACGGAAGAGGTCCTCGCCAATATGGAGCGCGTTTCCGGGTCTGCTGCCAGGACAAAGGAGTTGACCATGAGCATCAGCGCCTCAAAGGATTCTCTCCTCTCTCTTGCCCTGAAGATGTACGGCCAGTTGTGCAGCGTGAAAAAGGATACCGTGGACGAGAGCATGGAGAGACTGCTCGTCTCCTGCACGAACGAGCTGGCGCAGATGCTGGAGAGGGACATCAAGACGGGAAAGATGGATCGGGCTTCTCTCTTTGATGAAAATTACAGCAAAGTAGACGATAAGGGCAAGCTGTCCACCCGGTATACCCGGTATTTTGAAAATGAAGTGCTGCCGCTGCTGAAGAAATGGGTACAGTCGGACAGGAGGCTCATCTATACGGTGGTGATGGACAGGAACGGATACATGCCTACGCATCTCCTGCCTGCCCGGGCAGGGGTAAAAATGGAGGACCCCGTCTCCATGGGAGGAGCGAGGAGCTCTGTTATTATCGGGAAGGCCTTCAGAAGGCCGGTGGAGGCAGGCGGGGAAGTGGTGATCGATGTCGCCTGCCCCTTGATGATCGGCGGGCAGCATTGGGGCTGCTTCAGGATCGGCTATCTGCCCCAGGTATAGGGTATTCTCCCGGACCGGAGGCTGCGAGGTCTGCCGTGCGCGCAGGGCGCATGGGAGGCCTCTTTCCTTTTACCTTGGAATGCGTCCTATTGTTTTTTCTCCCCGGCAGATCCGGAGCGCAGGAATGAGCGCAGCGTATCAGCGAGGGAGGCGAACTCTTCAATGCTCAATGTTTCCGCTCTCCGGGAGGGAACGATTCCTGCCTGCAGCAGTACTTCCCGGCTTTCTCTGAACAGGGGTTTCAGGGCGTTCGCGAGGGTCTTTCTGCGTTGTGCAAAGGCGGTCCTTACCGTCGTGAAAAAGAGACGCTCATCCTGCACGCTGACCTTCGGAGATTTCCTGATTTCGAGATGGATGACCGCGGAATCCACTTCAGGCACCGGCCTGAAGGCTCCACGCGGTATGATGAAGGCGATCCGCGCCTCACTGTAATAGTGCAGCATGACGGAAAGCACCCCGTAGTCCTTTGTGCCCGGCACCGCTACAATCCGTTCCGCCACCTCCTTTTGGATGGTCAGCGTCATCGATTCCAGTTTCTTCCTCGCCTCAATCAGTCTGAAAATTATGGGAGTGGTGATGTAGTAGGGTATGTTGGCCACTACTTTGAAAGGCTCCAGCTCCTCATAAGGATAGGCAAGGGCATCGGCATGGATAAGTTCGATATTACGGTATCCGCGCGACTCCTGTCCGAGCTTCTCATAGAGCTTTTCGTCCAGTTCAATGGCGACCACTCTCCTGGCTGTTCCGGCAAGCAGCAGCGTCAGCCTGCCGGGACCGGGTCCTATCTCGACCACCGTGTCCTGTGGAGTAATTCCGGAAACCCCTATAATCCTGTGCAGAATGGAGGGGTCAAAGAGAAAATTCTGGCCGAGGTGTTTTTTTGCCATAAGAACACTATACCGGAAAGAAAAAGGCGCACGCCTTATTCCCGCTGTTCGCCCCTCACCGTCAGGACGGGACACCGGGCATACCGGACAACCTTCTCGGCGGTGCTTCCAAAAAGG
>JADLDZ010000090.1 GCA_020846375.1 Nitrospirales bacterium
GCCGCCTTCGAGGAATACCTGGACAGGAAGATCACCGTTCCGCCCCACCACGATGTCACCGGCGCCCTCGGGATGGCCCTCATCGCGATGCGGCATATGGGCGGACATGCCCTGCTGCCGGTCCCCGGCACCGAGGACCGTGCCGCGGCGGGACCCGCGGCTGAATCCCCGGCACCCCTGGTACGCACCACCGTCTTCAAGGGGTTCGGGCTGTCGAAGAGGCCGTATGCGATCAGCTCCTTCGAGTGCAAGAGCTGCCCGAACGTATGCGAGATCAACAGGGTAAAAGTGGAGGGCGAGGAAGGGTATCTCTTCTACGGAGGGCGCTGCGAGAAGTACGATGTACGCCGCTCCCGGGAGACGGCGCCTCCCGAGCTTTTCGCCTTCAGGGAGGGGCTGCTCTGGAAAGAGCACCTGCAGTACCGGAGCAGGCTTTCCTCGGAGGAATCCGGGGAAGACAAGGGGAGTGCCCCGTCCTCCCTCCACCGGTCGCCGCGTATTCCCCTCGGGATCCCGTACATCTTCTTCTTTCACGATTATCTCCCCTACTGGTCGACGCTGCTGTGGGAGCTGGGCTTTGCCGTTGAGGTCTCGCCGAAGACGAACCGGCAGATCGTCACCCTCGGGGTGGAGAATGTCCTGTCCGAGGCCTGCTTTCCGGTGAAGGTCGCCCATGGCCATGTAAAGTACCTCGTCGATGCGGGCGTCGAGGCGGTGTTCCTCCCCAGTTTCGTCAATACCGGGACCGGGGACAACGGAAGGGACAGCCTGGGTGGACTTGCCTGCCCGTACACGCAGACCATTCCGTATCTTGCAACGGCTGCGATCAAGGGAGTGCGGCTGATCTCCCCGGTAGTCGATCTGAGCCGGGGAACGGAGTACCTTGCAAAGGAGCTGCAACGGGCCTTCAGCGGCTACGGGATCAGGAAAAACGCTCTTCTGCGGGCGATGGAGAAGGCTCAGGCGGCCCAGGACGGGTTTTCGCGCGTCGTCCGCGAGCGGGGCAGGGAAGCCCTGGAGCAGGCAGTGCGACAGCACTCTCCGGCGGTGGTGATCGTGGGGAGGGCCTACAACTCCTTCGACTCCAGCATGAATCTCGATATTCCACGCAAGCTCGCCGCCATCGACGTGTTCTCCCTGCCCATGGACATGCTGCCGATCGGGGAGAGGGAGGTGCACGACACATGGAACATGTACTGGAGGTCGGGCCGCCGGATCCTGCAGGCGGCGCGGATCATCAGGGACACGCCGGATCTGTACGCGATCTATATCGGAAGTTTCTCGTGCGGCCCCGACTCTTTTATCCTGAAGTTCTTCAACGAGGAGATGAAGGGGAAGCCCTTCCTGCATCTCGAGATCGATGAGCACAGTGCTGACGCGGGGGCCGTTACGCGGTGCGAGGCGTTTCTCGACAGTATCGGGCAGCAGCGCGGTCGTACGGGAGCAGGTGAGGCCGGACACGCGGGGAGCGGGGAAGAACGGGATCTGCTCATCTCCGTGCCGATGCCCAAGGGCAACGGCAGTTCCCCACTGAAGGGCAGGACCGTCTACATCCCCCGGATGGCGGATCATGCCTTTGCCCTCAAAGCGGCTTTCGAGCGCTGCGGCATTGCCGCGGAAGTGCTGCCTCCTTCGGACAGGGATTCCGTGGACAGGGGTAGAAGGCATGTATCGGGGAAGGAATGCTACCCCTACCTGGTCACCACCGGCGATATGCTCAGAAAGGTCAACTCCCCGGACTTCGATCCGGGGAAATCGGCCTTCTTCATGCCCTCGGGCAGCGGACCCTGCCGGTTCGGGCAATATAATGTCTCCCATCGGCTGGTCCTCAGGAAGATCGGACTGGAGGAGGTCCCCATTTTCGCCCCGAACCAGGATGTGGAATTCTACCAGGATCTCGGCGTTGCAGGCAGCGAGTTTTCCATGACGGCATGGAAGGGCATCATCGCCTACGAACTCCTGACAAAATGCCTCCACGAGACGCGGCCCTACGAGAAAAACGAGGGGGATGCGGAAGCCCTGTACCGGGTCTACCACGAGAAGATAGGCCACGCCCTGCTCACGCGGAACGGCGCTATGGAGTCCGCCCTGAAGGGGATGCGGAGGGATTTCAGCTCCCTCGCTCTCCGGGAGGAAAAGCGCCCGTTGGTGGGCATCGTCGGGGAGATCTTCGTGCGGTGCCACCAGTTTTCCAACGAGGATCTGGTGAAGAAGATCGAGTCCCTCGGCGGCGAGGTATGGCTTGCGCCCATTGAAGAATGGGTATATTATGTGAATACGATGTCGATGAGGAAGGCCTTGATAAAAAAGCAGAGGTCTGATATGATGAATATCTTTGTGAAGAGGTTCCTGCAGAAGAGAGTCGAACACAAGTACGGAAAGCATTTCAAAGGCTTCCTTAAGACCCTGCACGAACCTACCACGGAGGAGACTCTCGAAAAGGCCTCACCGTATGTGCACGACTCTTTCGAAGGGGAGACGGTGCTGAGCATCGGCAAGACGGTGGACTTCATCGAGCGGGGGGCTGCGGGCATCATCAATACGATGCCTTTCGGGTGTATGCCGGGGACCATCGTGACCGCGCTGCTGAAGAGGGTCGGCAGGGAGTACGGTATCCCCTGTATCAGTCTCCCGTATGACGGGACGGAGTCTCCCGCCACCATGCTGCAGTTGGAAGCGTTCATGGAGACGGTGACGAACAGATAAGCGGGAAGGGTGATTCTTTTACGAAGGAGGTGATGGTGTGGGGAACGTCGTCAAGTGGCGCAAGAAGAAGATGCGCAAGCACAAACACAAGAAACTTCGCAAACAGACAAGGTCTCAGCGGAGGAAATAAGGGGAGCTGCCGATGAAAGATATCGTTCTTTTACGGGACCGTTTGGATCTCCTGGAGCAGGAACTGAAGACCGTTGCCGATAAAGTGATCAAGCTGGAGACATCCCTGAGGGAAATGAACGATCTGAAGACGGAGCTGAAGGCGCTGAAGATCTTCCTGGGGAGGGTGCACCCCGAGTTCAAAACCCACTACCCGGAAATCCTCACAAAGAGGTGAGGCGGTCAGAAGCGTGTTATCTTCACCCCGGCAAAGGGCATTTTCCTGAGATACTCTTTCAGTGAGATTTTCTTTACCCTGCCGCCTCTCTCTTTTTTTCCGCTTGCGTGTATCACATACACCTCAGGGTGAGGGAGCTTTTCCGTTGTGACGATGCCGAGATGGCCCACCAGTTCCCCCGCTCTCGCCCTCCCCGGGGTTTTGGTGAAAAAAATGATATCCCCGCTCCGCAGCCCTTCCATTCCGCCGAGGACCTCCCGGGGGGAGAGGATGTCCGCGTAGCCGCCGTCCCGCACTTTCCTGACGCGGACCGTCTTCCCGATCTCCGCCGTGATATCCTTTCCCCATTTGCCGCTTTCGATCATGTCCTCGCCGTATCGGAAGCGGTCCTCGTAATTGCGTACCCGTCCCCCCACGAGGAGGCCGGCAGTCAGGAAACGCTTGTCCAGCGCCACCGCGACTGCCTCCTCCGGAGTGCTGCTCAGGGCGAGTTCCACCGCCCTGAAGACCAGGTACATGCAGTCCACCGTGTCGTCCGCCACTACCGCATCCCGGGTGACGTAGGCCCCCTGCGGGTCAGGGTCATAGGGTGTTCCGACGAATTTTTCGGCAAAGAAGGCGATCCTCTCCCCCAGGGGTCTGCTTTTCACTTCGGACTGGAGGCTGCCGATTTCTGCCGGGGTAAAACAGGAGGCCGGCCCCGCAGCAAGCAGCCGGATGAGCAGGAAAACGAGCAGGACACTGCGCGCTGCAATGCTTTCCTTCCTCACTCCCCCGTGCATGGCTTCCGTCCTCCGCTTCCGGAAATGTGGTTGATGTGCCCATTGCAAAGCTCCGTATTTTACCTTTTTGGTTTTCCCATTTGCTATAATAAAAAGATGCAGGACATGACTGAAATCAAACCTTTCTTCACTACGGGGATCGGGAGCCTTCCCCATACGCGCGCCGAGGAGGCCTGTGAGGTGGTGCTCCGGTCCGTGGACATCCCCTTCTGGCCGCAGTTGCCGAAGGTTTCCTTCAAGGAATCCATGCTCCTCCAGTATTCCGAAGGGATGCCCTTCCTCAGGGTGAACGAGGCGGACGAGGTGGTATGGCTCATGCGGGATGCAAGCGATGAGCTGGACCGCTTTTACGAGGCCTGCACGGATACGGCGCGGATCGCCATCTCCCAGGATTATGCCGTGGGACTTCATGTCTTTCTGAAGAAGATAAAGGGAAGGAGATTCCCTGCCCTCAAGGGGCATGTCACCGGACCCCTCACCTTCACACTGGGGCTGAAGGACAACTACGGGCGATTTGTCTTTTTCGACGAAGAGCTGCGGGAGATCTCTTCCATGCTGCTCAAGGCCAAGGTGCGCTGGCAGATCGATATGCTGCGGCAGCATGCGGACACGGTTGTTCTCTTTATCGATGAGCCGATCCTTTCAGCGCTGGGGAGCTCCGCCTACCTGGGAGTGGATACGGAGGAGGCGCTGCGCCTCCTGCAGGACATGGTGTCCGCCATCAGGGAGGCGGGGGGCGTCCCGGGCATCCACTGCTGCGGGAGGGCAGATTGGCCCCTGGTGATGAAGAGCGGCGTCCAGATCGTCAATTTCGACGCCTTCGAGTATTTCGGGTCCCTTGCCCTCTACCATGAAGAGGTCACCCGTTTCCTCCTCGACGGGGGGTATCTCGCCTGGGGTATCGTCCCGACCTCCGATATCATCGCCTCGGTGGGAGAGCGGCAGGTTGCCGCTCTCCTTCAGAGGAACCTCGACAAGCTGGGCGGGCAGGTGCCCTCCGACCTGGTGCGGTCGCGCATTCTCCTGACGCCGTCCTGCGGCACCGGCTCCCGGAGCATCGAGGAGACCACGAAGATCTTCCAGGTGCTGATGCGGCTGAAAGAGGCGATGGGATAGCGGCGGGGCGTGCATCCTCTCCTTTCTCACCTTTTGAGCAGCGAATGAAAAGACAACGGGGCATTTTTCTATCATTTGAGGGCATTGAGGGCGCCGGCAAGACGACGCAGGCGCGCCTCCTGGCAGAGCGCCTCTCGGCGGAGGGGCACGAAGTCGTTCTGACATTCGAGCCGGGGGGGACGGTTATCGGGGCCCGCATCAGGGATATTCTCCTTCTTCCCGAGCATCGGGAAATGTCCTCCCTGGCAGAGCTGCTCCTCTATAATGCCGCGCGGGCGCAGCATCTGGCGGAAAAGATCGTACCCTCCCTGGAACAGGGGAGGATAGTCATTACCGACCGGTATACCGACTCGACCATCGCCTACCAGTGCTCTGCGCGGGGCATCGATGTGTCTCTGGTAGAATCCATCAATGCCGTCGCCACCGGAGGGGTGATGCCGGAGATCACCCTACTCCTCGACCTCGATCCCGAAACGGGTCTGAAACGCAATAAAGGGGTCAATAAGATTGACAGGTTCGAGTTGGAGGACATAGCGTTTCACCGGAAGGTGCGGGAGGGATACCTCCAGATCGCCAGGACGGAGCCCCGGCGTATAAGGGTGGTGGATGCATCCCTGTCCCACGAAGAGGTGACTGCCCGTGTGTGGGAGATCGTCGCGGGAGAGATGCTGGGCCGTACCGGGCGTGCGGCGGCGGGGTAGTCCATGCCTGCTGCGGAAATACGGGGCGGGAGAACCGGTGTGAATGCCGTGCAGGAGGCTTCCTGGTAAATGGCCTTGCGGGATATCATAGGCCAGGAGAAGGCGTTGAAGATCCTCTTCGGAACCCTCAGGAGGGATCGGGTCCCTTCTACCGTGCTTTTGTCCGGCGACGCGGGAATCGGGAAGATGCGGAGTGCGGTCAATTATGCGAAGGCCGTCAACTGCCCGAGCCCGGTGGAGGATGACTGCTGCGACCGCTGCGCCTCGTGCAGGAAGACGGACACCGGGGTGCATCCCGACGTCGCCACGCTGCTTCCCGAAGAAGGGGAAATCAAGATCGACGCGGTGCGAAGGCTGGAAGAGGCACTCTCCCTGAAGCCCTTCGAGGGCAGGAGGAAGGTGGTCATTGTCGATGATGCCGACGCCATGAACCTCAATGCGGCCAATGCCTTTCTCAAAACTCTCGAGGAGCCTCCCCGCGACAGCCTTATCCTCCTCGTCGCTTCGAATCCGGACGGTCTCCCGGACACCATCCGCTCCCGGTGCACCACCGTACGATTTTACCCTCTCCCCGACGAGGAGTGCAGGAGAGTGCTTTCCGGAGCAGTGGAGGCAGGCGCACTCGATGCCGTCCTCAGGCTCTCCATGGGAAGACCCGGGCTTGCGCTCTCCCGGGATCTTGCGGCGGAGCGGGCGTGGTTCCTGAAGCTTCTCGGCAGCATGGTGCAGGGCGACGCACGGGAGGTATGGGAGGATAAGAACGCGATAAAGGCATGGCTGGACCAGGCGATCCTCTTCCTGCGGGACAGGGTGGTTTTTTCCGTGACCGGAAGCGGGTCCGACCTCCTGTACGGGGCGGACCCGGCGAGCCCTCTCCCTGATTCGGCTCCTCTGGGAGGACGGGGCGGGGGGAGTGCCGGGGAGCAGGCGGACCGGTTTCTGGCGGCGGACTTCGATGCCTACCGGCAGCTGCTTTCACTCCGCGGACTCCTTGATTTTAATCTCAACAAGTCAATATCATGGAATTATGTCGCACAGATAATGAGAGCACTGATGGCTCATAGCTGCTAGAACTCATTTCATCCCCCTCTCTCCTCTCTTCCCAGGGGAGAGGGAAAGGGTGCGAGAGAGGGCTTTAAAAGAGCTTCCAGGCCATGGGCGAATGCGGAGGAGATACATGCCGGACGTTGTCGGAATACGTTTCAAGCCGTGCGGGAAAATCTACGATTTTGAAGTCGGCGGCTTCGAAGTAAAGGAAGGGGATGCTGTGGTGGTGGAGTCCGATTTCGGGCTCAGCATCGGAACGGCGGTGCGGGATATGCGTGCTGTCGATGCCCCTGAAAGAGAGCTCAAGAAGGTGCTGAGGCTGGTGACCGAAGAGGACTTGAAGGCGCGGGAGGAAAATAAGAAAATCGAGAAGGACGCACGGGCTTTTTGCCTCGAAAGGATCATGGCGCGGGGCCTGCCCATGAAGCTGGTGGGGGCGGAGGTGACCCTGGACAGAAAGCGTATCATCTTCTACTTCACTGCGGACGGAAGGATCGATTTCCGGGAACTGGTGAAGGACCTGGCCGCGCGGTTCAGGACCCGGATCGAAATGAGGCAGATCGGGGTGAGGGATGAGGCGAAGCTCCTCGGCGGCTTCGGGATTTGCGGAAGGGAGCTCTGCTGCACCACCTTCCTTACCTCTTTCGACCCCGTCTCGATCAAGATGGCGAAGAGACAGGAGTTGGTCCTCAATGTGGGCAAACTTTCGGGGCTCTGCAGCAGGCTCATGTGCTGCCTTCGCTACGAATACGACGGTGACCTGGAGAGCATCGCCTCGGACGACGAGATCCCCGTGGGGGCCGAGGAAGCGCCCCTGGAGGCAGTTGAGGAGAAGATATCCACTGCCCGGCCGAAGCCCGAGTGCCCGCGAAGACACGTCCCGCAGGGGAAGGCCGCCGAGCGCCACCGGGAGCGGGACAAGGAGAAGGGCAGGGAGAGGGTGAAGAGTGCGCCTCCTGTGGTTTCAGCTCCTCCCGTCTCCCCCCCTTCCGCGGTTTCCTCCGCCCCTGCGGCTCCTGCAGCCCCCGCCGCTCCATCGGGCGGCGAGGCCCCGGCGGAACAACAACAGGCAAAGAAGCGCGAGCATTACAGGAAGAGGAGGCGCTTCAGGAAATGACGACAGAGAAAAAGGGCTTTTATGTAACGACACCCATTTATTACGTAAACGACATTCCCCATATCGGCCATGCCTATACCACGGTGGCGGCGGACATCCTTGCCCGGCATCACCGGATGCAGGGTGATGAGGTCTTTTTCCTGACCGGAACGGACGAGCACGGGCAGAAGGTGGAGAAGGCCGCACGGGAGAGGGGTAAATCTCCTCAGGAGCATGCGGACGGCATGGTGGGGAACTTCAGGGCGCTCTGGCCGAAACTGGATATCGGCGAGCATGCATTCATCAGGACCACCGACGAACACCACAAAAGAATTGTGCAGGAACTGCTGCAGCAGTTGTGGGAGAAGGGGGAAATCGAGAAGCGCACCTACTCCGGCATGTACTGCACCCCCTGTGAGAGGTTCTGGACAGCGAAGGACCTGATGGAGGGCAGATGCCCGGATTGCGGGAGACCCGTGGAGCCCATCGAGGAGAGCAACTATTTCTTCCTGATGTCCCGCTATCAGCAGCGCCTGATCGATCATATCGAACAACATACCTATATCCTGCCCGAGACGAGGAGGAACGAGGTCCTGGGTTTTCTCAGGAGCCAGCCCCTGGGGGACCTCTGCATATCGCGTCCGAAGCAGCGGCTTGCCTGGGGTATCCCGCTCCCCTTTGACGCGGAGTATACGACATACGTCTGGTGCGATGCCCTCGTCAACTACTATTCCGCCACGAGATACCTCGCGCCTGAGGATGGCGGCGGGAAGAAGTGGTGGCCCGCCGACTGCCACCTCATCGGCAAGGATATCCTTACCACGCACGCGGTGTACTGGTCCACCATGCTCATGGCGTTGGGGCTCCCCCTGCCGCGCACCCTCTTCGCCCACGGCTGGTGGACCGTCAACGGGCAGAAGATGTCCAAGTCCGTAGGGAATGTGGTGGACCCGAATGCCATGGCGGACCGGTACGGGGTGGACGCCTTCCGGTATTTCCTCTTCCGTGAGGTGCCCTTCGGCCTTGATGGGGATTTTTCGGAGGACGCTCTGGTGCGGCGCATCAACACCGATCTCGCCAACGACCTCGGCAACCTCCTGAGCAGGTTTCTCACCATGGCGGAGAAATATTTCGACGGCGTCATCAAACGCCCGTCCTCGTATCCGATGGCGCGGTCTGAAAATGAGTTTGCCGCCGAGTGCATCAAGGCGCTTTCGGGGGCATGGCGGGAAGAATACTGGTCGCGGCTGCACTTTAACCTTATCCTTGAAAGCATCTGGGACATGATCGGGACTGGCAACAATTACATCGCCCGCGAAGAGCCATGGAAGCTTGCCAGGAGCGACCCGGACAGGCTGGTAACGGTCATGTACAATCTATGGGAGTCTCTGCGGTGCACTGCGCTGGCCCTTTACCCCTTTATGCCAGGCACGGCGGAGAGGATAGGGACCCAGCTCGGGCTCGGCTCTCTTGCCGGCGCGATGGAGCAGAGCCGCACCGCACAGGGTCCCGAAGGCGGCAGTTCCCTGTTCAGATGGGACGGGTGGACGCCGGACTCTCCGGTGAAAGTCGTCAGGGGAGAGCAGCTTTTCCCTCGGATCGAGAGTGCCGTGAAAAAAGAGGGGAAGCTCCAGAAAACGGAAAAGAAAAAGGAGAGGCCGGCGATGACAGAACAGGGTGTGAAGGAGCTGATCGGCATAGAGGACTTTGCGAGGGTGGAGTTGAAGGTAGGCCGGGTGGTCAGCGCCGAGAGGGTGGAGAAGTCGGAGAAACTGATCAGGCTCAGGGTGGATACCGGTGAAGAGCGGCAGATTGTGGCGGGGATTGGGAAAGCGTACGATCCCGAGTCCCTGGTCGGGAGACTGATTGTCGTTGCAGCGAACCTCAAGCCGGCGAAGCTGATGGGGGTGGAGTCCCAGGGAATGCTTCTCGCGGCAACGGATGACGAGGGGACCCTTTCCCTCCTCTCTCTGGAGAAGGAAGTGAAGCCGGGAGCAAGAATCAAATAGTCTTCAGAACACGTTAAAAGGGAAAAGTGCTATGATATAGACTTTCATGAGGAGGCAGGGGAAAGGGCGGCAGGCGGAAAGTGACGGCAGAGCCAGGGAAAAACAAGATCAAGAATTGGCCCGAGGGTGAGAGACCGAGGGAAAGGCTTCTCAAGTACGGGGCGGAGAGCCTCTCCGATGCGCATCTTCTCGCCATCATCCTCAGGACTGGAAGCGGGGAGGGTGGCGTTCTGAGCCTTTCCCTCTCTCTCCTGGAGAGATTCCGCACGCTGAGGAGCATCGATGCCGCCTCCCATGCCGAGCTGAGCGCGCTGAAGGGGCTGGGGACCGCCAAGATAGCCCAGCTCAAGGCTGCCTTCGAACTGGGAAAGCGACTGATGAGCGAATCCTCGGAGGGCAAGCCCTGCTTCTCTTCCAGCCATGCCCTGTACACCTATTTTGCGCCGCGCTTCAAGAATCTCAAAAAAGAGTACTTCATCGGCGTTCTTCTGGACGCAAAGAACAGGCTCCTTCGGGAGTGCAAGATCTCGGAGGGGACCCTTACCAACTCCCTCATCCATCCACGGGAGGCGTTCAAAGAGGCGGTGAAGGAATCTGCTGCCTCGGTCATTTTCGTGCACAACCATCCCAGCGGAGACCCCGCGCCGAGCAGGGACGACCTTGCCGTCACCGAGAGGCTGAAGGGGGCGGGGGAGATCATGGGAATCCCCCTGCTCGATCACGTTATCATCGGCGACGGGAGATATGTGAGCCTGAAGGAGAGGGGAGTCCTGTAGCCGCCGGGAGCGCGCGGGCACGGCTGATGGGCTCATCCCGTCGGTATAACTGCTCCTGAATCTCCTGCGCTATGGTCCGCGAATCGATAAGGAGGAGAAGAGCATGCTGAAGAGAGCGCTGATGAGTGTCTCCGATAAGAAGGGGCTTGTGGAATTCGCCCATGCCGTGTCGGAAAGGGGAGTGGAGATCCTCTCCACGGGGGGAACGGCGAAGGCCCTCCGCGAGGCGGGGGTGCCGGTGAGGGAGGTTTCCGATTACACCGGCTTTCCCGAAATGATGGACGGAAGGGTGAAGACGCTCCATCCGAAGATTCACGGCGGACTGCTGGCGCGGAGAAACAATCCGAAGGACCGCGAAGACCTCGCGAAGCAGGGTATCGGTACCATCGATATGGTAGTGGTGAATCTCTATCCCTTCGAAGCGACCATTGCAAAGCCGGGAGTGACGTTCGACGATGCCATCGAGAATATCGACATCGGGGGGCCGGCGATGCTCAGGGCCGCTTCCAAGAATTTCCAGGATGTCGTGGTGGTGGTCGATCCCGAAGATTACGGGAAGGTGCTCGACGAGCTGGAGGCATCCAATGGGGAAGTGAGCAGGAAGACGAAGCTTATGCTTGCCCAGAAGGTGTTTGCCCACACCTCCCGCTACGATACACTTATAGCTGACTATCTGAAGAGGGTCATCAATGAGAGCGCATAGACAAGCGCGGCGCACCGGTCACCGGTGAGGAGGGGGAGAGGCGAACGGCCGCTGTGGCCCCCCGCTTGTCCCGGAGCAGCAGAGTAGAGCAGAGAACGCTTTTCGGAGGAGATACATGAAAGTACTTGTCATCGGCGGAGGGGGACGGGAGCACGCCCTTGTCTGGAAGCTGTCGCAGTCGCGACATGTGGACAAAATATACTGCACGCCGGGAAATGCGGGCATTGCCGAAATGGCGGAGTGTCTCGATGTCGGAACCGGCAGTTTCGACGAGCTGGTGAACCTTGTGCGGTACGAATGGATAGACCTCACCGTCGTCGGGCCTGAAGAGCCCCTTTCCCGGGGCATCGTGGACGCCTTCGAGAGGGAGGGGAGGAGGATCGTGGGCCCCACGAGGGCGGCGGCCCAGCTTGAGGCGAGCAAGGTCTTTTCCAAGGACTTCATGAGGCGGCACCGCATCCCCTCCGCGGAGTACAAGGTCTTCACCTCGTATCTCCATGCGGAGGATTACGTGAGGATGAAGGGCGCTCCCATTGTCATCAAGGCCGACGGGCTTGCGGCGGGGAAGGGGGTTATCGTGGCCTCCACGGTTGACGAAGCCATTGATGCCATCAAGCGCATCATGAAGGACAAGGAGTTCGGGGATGCCGGGAACAGGGTGATCGTGGAGGAATGCCTGCAGGGGGAGGAAGCCTCGTTCATGGCTTTTACCGACGGGAAGACCATTGTCCCCATGGTGAGCTCTCAGGACCATAAGCGGATCTTCGACAATGATGAGGGGCCGAATACCGGGGGTATGGGCGCCTACAGCCCTGCACCGGTCGTCACGCCGGAACTACAGGACCTTGTCATGGAGAAGGTGATGCTGCCCACGGTGGAGGGTCTCCGTTCCGAAGGGATAAAATACAAGGGCATCCTCTATGCCGGTCTGATGATCAAGGACGGTTTCCCCTGGGTCCTGGAGTTCAACTGCAGGCTGGGGGACCCGGAAACGCAGCCGGTCCTTGCACGGTTGGATACCGACCTCATGGATATCCTCATGGCGATAGCGGATGAAAAGCTTTCCGATATCGAGATCGCCTGGAAAGAGGATGCGGCTGTGTGCGTCGTCCTTGCATCGAAGGGATACCCCGGCCCCTATGAAAAGGGGAGGGTGATTACCGGCTTCGATGCCGCGAAGGAGGTCGAGAACGCCGTTGTCTTCCATGCCGGCACCTCTTTCACTAATAATGATATCGTAACGAACGGAGGAAGGGTGCTGGGAGTGACCGGCTGGGGGAAAGACATCAGGGCTGCAAAGGGAAAGGCCTATGAGGCGGTGGAGAAGGTCAGCTTTGAAGGGATGCACTACCGGAAGGACATTGCCGATAAGGCATTGAAAAGATAGGGGAGGATTGATTGGGATTGACCAGGGGAACGAGGAAGCCGGAGGAGCGTAGCGCAGGTCTTTCCCGGAAGAAGGGTGCCTGATGAAGGTGCATCTGGATTGCTTCCCGTGTTTTTTCAGGCAGACGCTCATTGCCGTGCGGCTGGGGACAAAGGACGAGGCACTGCAGGCGGCGGTGCTGAAAGGGGTGACCGAAGAGATCAGGGCTACCGATATGTCGAAGCCCCCCGCCCATTCCACCACCTTTCTGCATAGGAAGATACGCAGCATGCTGGGAAAGGACCCCTTCACGGAGGTCAAGTCCGAGTACAATCGAATCGCTCTGGGACTGTACCCTGAACTGAAGACAAGAGTGGTGCAGAGCGAGGATCCGCTGTGGACCGCCTCACGTCTGGCCATTGCCGGAAATATCATCGACTTCGGCATCTTTACCTCCATTGATATTGCCGGCACCGTCAAGCGGGCGCTGCATACTCCCCTTTCCGTGGACCGGTACGAAGCGTTCCGCGAGGCGCTGACCCGCCACGACGAGGTCCTTTACCTGCTGGACAATGCGGGGGAGATCGTTTTCGATATGCTCCTGATCGAGGTGCTCACCGGGATGGGAAAGAGGGTGCGGGCAGTGGTGAAGGGAGTTCCGGTGCTGAATGATGCCACTGCCGGTGATGCCGCCGAGGTCGGGCTCGATGGAAAGTGCATGATAGTGGACAACGGCTCCGACTGCATCGGTACGATCCTGGAACTCACCTCCCCGGAATTCAATCGGGTGTTCAAGCGCGCCGGCTTCGTCATCAGCAAGGGACAGGGCAACTTCGAGACTCTTTTCTCGCCGGAGGGGGACAGCTGTCCGGGAAAGGAGATTTTCTTCCTCCTGCAGTCCAAGTGCGATGTGCTGTCGAAGGATCTGGGGGTTGCGAAAGGGGCCATGCTCCTGGTACGCGGGGGAGAGCCGTGCAGGGAGAGCCCCGCATGGCGGGATTAAGGAAAAGTATGCGCCGACAGGTGAGGATAACGGCAAAATCTTGACATTTCCTCGGTTGAAAAATTATGATAACAGTTGCTCTCGTAACTTCATGATAACGAAGCAAATCCGGCAGAAAATCGTATGGTCTGAGGCATTGTCCCTCACTGAACAGCCGATGTGCCAATGGATGCACCGGTAAAGGAGGACCACTATGGAAACACCCACCTTTTTGCATATGCTTCTCCCGAATGTTCCGCCATATGTATCGTACTCCTGGCTGGCGATGGCGCTCCTGATTATCCCCGCCCTTGTGATGCGGAGAAACCTGAGCCTCGTCCCTTCGGGACTCCAGAATTTCATGGAGACCCTTTCGGATTTCTTTCTTAACCTTTCCAATAACAGTATCGGGCACCACTGGGGAGAGGCGTTCTATCCGCTCATCGGCACCCTCGGCCTCTATATTCTTGTCTCGAACTTTTTCGGGCTTATTCCCGGTTTCGAATCGCCAACCAGCAATATCAACATGACGGCTTCCATGGCCATTCCCGTCTTCCTGGCCACCCACTACTATGGAATCAAGGTGCACGGGATCAAGTATCTGAATCACTTCCTGGGTCCTATCAGGTCCATCTATGCCCTGCCCCTCATGGTCATGATGTTTTTCATCGAGCTCATCGGCCATCTGGTGAGGCCGGTCACCCTTTCGGTCAGGCTCTTCGGAAATATGATTGCGAAGCATATCATTCTTGGCGTTCTCGCAACCCTGGCACCGCTTCTTGTGCCGACCCTGATACTGGGCCTGGGCACCCTTGTCAGTCTTATTCAGGCTTATGTGTTTGTCCTTCTGACGACGCTGTACCTTGCCGGTGCCGTTGAGGAAGGGCATTAAATAAAAATTCTCGAGGAAAGGAGGAAAAGACATGAAGAGGAGTATCTCTGTCATACTGCTTGTACTTGCACTTGTCGGTATATTGGCTCCCCTCGCCCTTGCTGAGGAAGCTGCGGCTCCTGCGGCAGCGGAGACAGGCTCCAACGTCAAGGCGATAGCCGCCCTCGGTGCTTCTCTGGCGATCGGCATTGCCGCTCTTGGCGCCGGTATCGGCCAGGGAATCGGTTTGGGAAAGGCGTGTGAAGGAGTAGCGAGGAATCCCGGGGCATCCGGTAAAGTTACCACAACACTTATTATCGGTCTTGCGATGATCGAGTCGTTGGCGATTTATGCGTTGCTGGTTTCGCTGGGTCTTCTTATCAACCAGAAAATTTTCTTCTAAACCTTTACTTTCCACCTATCTTACTCGACTTCGGGGAGGGCGGCGATTGCCGCCCTTCTTTGTTCCGGATTCCGGCATGCCCTTTGCTGCAAACGCCCTCTCCACGGGTTTCCGAAGCCATCATGCACTGCACTGGAGAAGACGATCTTCGGTGAAAAAAGAGGGTTTGTTTCTTGACAACAGCGGTCTTTAGATGGTATTCTTTTTATTCATACGGGGCTGTAGCTCAGTTGGGAGAGCGCTTGAATGGCATTCAAGAGGTCGACGGTTCGATCCCGTTCAGCTCCAC
>JADLDZ010000091.1 GCA_020846375.1 Nitrospirales bacterium
GACTGCATGCCCACCAGGTGCTGGACCGCCCCCGATATGCCGCAGGCGATGTAGATCTTCGGACAGACGGTCCGCCCTGTCTGCCCCACCTGGTGGCTGTACGGGATCCACCCTTCGTCCACCGCGGCGCGGGAGGCGCCCACTGTCCCGCCCAGCAGTTCCGCGAGCTCTTCGAGCATACGGAAGCCCTTTGCGTCTCCCATGCCCCTTCCCCCGGCAATGATCACTTCCGCGTCCTGGAGATTGGCCGGGCACTCCGAAGCTTCTTTCAGGGTGCCCAGCACCTTCGTCCTGCAGGTGAGGGCATCGGCGGCAACGGTGAGGACTTCCCCTGTCCGTCCAGGGTCATACTCGGCCCTCTTCATCACCCGCGGCCGTACCGTGGCGATCTGGGGGCGGTTATTGGGACAGAAGATGGTCGCCATGATGTTTCCGCCGAAGGCGGGCCGTATCTGGAGCAGATTCCCGCTCTCTCTGTCGATCTCGAGCGCGGTGCAGTCCGCGGTGAGGCCGGTCCGCAGGCGGGCGGCGACGCGGGGGATGAAAGAGCGCCCAATGGGGGTGGCGCCGGCAAGGACGATGGCGGGTTTGTGGGCACTGATCAGACCGGTGAGCATCCGGGCATACGGCTCATCGTTGAAAGTGCCGAAAACGGGATCGTCGGCGTGGTATACTTTGTCCGCCCCCCACCTGATCAGCTCACGGGCATCGTCCGCAGTGGCGCCCAGCAGGACGGCGGTGAGCTCTGTCCTCAGCTCATCGGCAAGCATTCTCCCCGCACCGATGAGCTCATACGCCACCGGCGCCACCGTGCCTTCCCTCTGCTCTGCAAAGACCCATACCCCCCGGTACCCCGAGAGGTCCGCCTTCTGCCCGTCTCCCTCTTCGGCCATTTCCAGGATCGCCCCCTCGGGGCAGGTATTCAGGCAGCTCCTGCAGAACTGGCAGTACTCGTTGATCAGCGCCTTGCCGCCCTCCATGACGATGGCGGTAAAGGGACACGACTCGATGCACTGACCGCATGCGGTGCATTTTTCCCTGTTGACGATTATACGCATTTAAGCCCCCTCAGTTCCCGGACGAGAGCGTCCACCTGCTCCTCGATGCTCCCCCGCAGCACTTTCCTATCGGTCTTTGCAGGGGGAGCGAAGATGTTCCTCACCTGGGTGGGGGACCCCTTCAGCCCGACGTTCTCCTCCCCGGCGCCGATGGCAGCCAGATCCATTTTCGTGATGACCGCTTTTTTCGCAGCCATCTTCCCCTTCAGGGAGGGGAACCGCGGAACATTGATTTCCTTTACCACCGTCAACAGTACGGGAAGGGACGCTTCCACCACATCATACCCGTCGTCCATCAGCCGTTGCACCCGTATCGAGCCCTCCGATACCTCTTCGATTTTCCGCACATAGGAGACGTGGGGGATATTCAGGAACTCCGCCACTTCGGGGCCCACCTGGGCGGTATCGCCGTCGATGGCCTGCTTGCCGCAGAGGACGATCGAGAAGCCGATCTTTTCGATGGCCTTGTACAGGGCATAGGACGTGGCCCAGGTATCGGCGCCCGCAAAGGCCCTGTCGGAGATGAGGCGCACCTCATCCACCCCCATGGCGATCGCTTCGCGCAGCGCCTCTTCGGCCTGGGGCGGCCCCATGGTGATGGCGATCACCCTTCCCCCCGCCTTCTCCCTGATCTGGAGCGCCGCTTCCAGGGCATGCACATCGTACGGATTGATGATGCTCGGCACCCCGTCACGGATGAGTGTATTCGTCTCAGGGTTTATCCTGACTTCAGCCGTATCAGGCACCTGTTTTATGCAGACAACAATGTTCACCGCTTTCCCCCTCTTGCAAAATATAATGTGTCAGGCATGCTGAAAAATATACGAGAGTCGCCGTACGGCAGACTACAGGTAGTGGCACTGTCACCAGGTTAGCAGGTCTCACTTGGGAAGTGCGACTCCGGATCACCACCGAGTAACCCCTCCCGACCTCCCCTTACCCTAAGGGGAGGGTAGAATCCCCGGCCCCTCTCTTCCCTGATGGGAGGAGTCTGACCTGCAAGTATAGCCTTTATTTTTCTTCCTTTTCAAGTACTACGGTGGCCACGGCATGGCTGCGCTCATGGCTCATGGAAAGATGGATACGGAGGTGCCCGCCGATGGAGAGGAGCTCCGCAGCCGTTCCCCGCAGGGCAACGGAGGGCGCGCCTGTGCTGCCGCGTACAACATCCACCTCCCGGTACGGCAGGGGGACCCGTGATGCCTTGACCATCGCCTCCTTGGCGGCGAACCGGGCAGCGAGACCGGGAAAGGGGTCTTTCCTTCCATAGCAGAAGGCGATCTCCCCTTCGGTGAATACCCTCTGCAGAAAGCGGTCTCCCCACCTCTCCACCGCCTGCCGGATCCTCTCTATTTCGACGATATCCGTTCCGATTCCGCAAATCATTCCCGAATCCCCGCCGGTGCTCTCCCCTAGTGTCCCTTTTTTCCGGCCGCTCCTGCCAGAAGCCCCTTCATTTCCCGCACCGCCCGCTCTATCCCCACCAGCACCGCCCGGGCAATAATGCTGTGCCCGATGTAAAGTCCCCGGATCCCTTCCACGGCGGCTATCTGCGCTACATTGTAATAGTTCAGACCGTGTCCCGCGTTGACGGTGAGCCCCTGTTTCCCCGCAACCTTCGCCGCTTCCATCACCCGGTGCAGCTCTTCGTGCTGTTTTTTACCCTCTGCGTTGGCAAACAGCCCCGTATGGAGCTCCACCATATCGGCATCCACCTCCCGCGCGAGATCAACGTCCATGATGTGCGGATTGATGAAAAGACTCACCGGGATGCCCGCATCGTGAATCTTCCTGATGCTCTCTTTGAGATGGGCCTTCTGCCCGATCATATCGAGTCCGCCCTCCGTGGTCAGCTCCCGCCTCTTCTCCGGGACGAGGGTCACCAGGTCCGGCCTGACCTCGCGTGCGATGCGGATCATTTCCTCCGCCGCAGCCATTTCGAGATTCAGCTCGCAGGGCACGACCTCCCGCAGGAGCCGTACATCCCTGTCCTGCGCATGACGCCTGTCCTCCCGGAGATGCACGGTGATCCCGTCGGCTCCCCCAAGAAGAGCCAGGCCCGCCGCCAGCACCGGATCGGGTTCAAAAGTCTTCCGCGCCTCCCGTACCGTAGCCACATGATCGATATTCACTCCCAAAAACATGGCACCGCCTCCTCCTGATATTCACGTAGAGTTAGTACACTGTCACGTTTGAAAGTACGGTTTCACTTCTTTCCTGGCTAACCCCTCCCTGCCTCCCCTTAGCCTAAGGGGAGGAGCAGATTCCCCGCTTTCCCCTTCTTCCCGGCTAACCCCTCCCTGCCTCCCCTTACCCTAAGGGGAGGAGCAGATTCCCCCTCCTTCCCAAGGGGGAGGAGACTGCGTTCCCTCTCTTCATTCCCCCCTCTTAGGCTAAGAGGGGGTGAGGGGGAGTTAGCCTCAACTGCATCCCTGACTACGTACTAATAAACAAGACGGTAAAACAACAGACCCAGGAACTCACGCATCCCTGCAAAGGTGCTCCAGAGGCCGGAGATATCGGGCAGATAATCCTGCCATCCGTACTTCTTACCCCCCCAAGTCTTGAAATTCGCGGGAAAAGGAACCACTTTCAGATGAACTTTTTCGAAGCTCATCAGGGAGCGCTCCATATGGAAAGCGGACGTCACTAGTATAGGTCTTTTGAAGCCGAACTTTCCACATATTTCCTTCGTATAGCGGGCGTTTTCGATCGTGTCCCTGCTCCTGTCCTCCAGGATGATTTCCCTTTCCGGGACCCCCAGGTCAACCAGAAAACGCTTCACGATCGGCGCCTCTGCCTTCCTGCCGCTGTAGACGATTCCGCTCGACATAATGACGGGGATACGGAGCTTTTTCTGCAGGCGCACCGCGGTGACGATCCTCCCCAGCATCTCTTCCGAGGGGGCTCCCACGCCCGTCATGTCGGGTGCGTTGTCATAGACCCCGCCTCCCAGCAGGACGATGACATCGCCCTTCGGGTGCTCCGGTATGGTGAACCCCGCCTCCAGTTTTCCGAGCAGGACATCGGAGACGGGTGCGATGGACAGAAGCCAGAGGGAAACCCCCAGCAGGATGTTGACGACACCCGCCTTCCGGCACTTTCCCCGGAGGAACAGAAAACCGGAAAAGAGGAGGAGCAGGATGAAAATCCCGGGGGGAAGCAGAAAGGGGCTTATGATCTTTTTAATGAAAAACATGGCTAATCAGTATCGGTGAACTTGATCAGGGTCCCCTGCCGGGAGCCGTACCGGAAGACAGTAATGCCTTTTACGCCCTTCTCGTAGGCGGTCAGGTACGCCTGCGCCACCTCTTCCTTTCCCGCCCTGTGGGGCAGGTTGATGGTCTTGGAGACCGCATTGTCCGTATATTCCTGGAATGCCATCTGCATCTCGATATGGTCTTCAGGCGGGATCTCCAGGGCGGTCCGAAACAGTCTCCGCACGTCCGCCGGAATCACTTTTATCCCCCTGAGATGCCCCTTCTCCCGGACCTTCTGCATCACCTCGTCGGAATAGAACCCGAGCCGTTTGGCACTCTCGACAAAATACCGGTTGATTTCAAATAGCTCGGTGTCGAGCACCCTCCTCTTGTAGGCGATGGCAAAGAGCGGCTCGATGCCGCTGGAACAGTCCGCGATAGTGGAGATGGTCCCGGTGGGGGCAACCGTGGTGGTGGTCGCATTCCGCACCCGTGGCATGCCCGGCGCGTCATACACGGAACCCGTGAAGTTGGGGAAGACCCCGCGCTTTTCGGCCAGTGCAGCGGATGCCTTCCGTGCGGTGTCCCGGACAAACCGCATCACCGTCCGCGCCAGGGCAAAAGCCTCCGGATGGTTGTAGGGGATGCCGAGCAGGATGAGCAGGTCCGCCCACCCCATTACCCCGAGCCCTATCTTCCTGTTCCCCTTGTGCATCCGCTCGATCTCGGGCAGCGGATAGATGCTCGCGTCAATAGAGTTGTCGAGGAACCGCACCGCCGTCCTGGTATCGACACCGAGAGAGTCATAATCGACCGCTCCCCCTTTCACATATTTCGACAGGTTCATGGAGCCGAGCACACACGCCTCGTAGGGCAGGAGGGGCTGCTCCCCGCAAGGGTTGGTGCTCTCGAACCGCCCGATGTGCGGGGTCGGGTTGGCCCTGTTGATCCGGTCGATGAAGATCAGTCCGGGATCTCCCGTTTCCCAGGCGCTCTGTACGATCTCGTCGAAAACTTCCCGCGCCCGCAGCCTCCCTTCGACCTCGCCGGAGCGGGGGTTGATAAGTTCGTATTCGCTGTCCCTCTTCAGGGCATCCATGAAGGCGTCGGTGACGGAAACGGAGATGTTGAAATTGGTCAGTTCCCCCCTCCCCCGCTTCACCCGAATGAACTCGAGGATATCGGGGTGGTCCACCCGCAGAATACCCATGTTCGCGCCCCGCCGCGCCCCGCCCTGCTTGATCACATCGGTGGCGGTGTTATAAATCTTTATGAAGGAGACGGGGCCGCTCGCAACCCCTCCGGTGGATTGGACGATATCCGCCTTCGGCCTGAGATGCGAGAAGGAAAAGCCGGTGCCTCCTCCGCTCTGGAGGATCAGGGCCGCATTTTTCAGGGTATCGAAGATGCTCGTCATGGAATCGTCCACCGGGAGTACGAAGCAGGCGGCAAGCTGCCCCCGCGGCTTTCCGGCGTTCATCAGTGTAGGGGAGTTGGGGAGGAAGCGCAGGGACGACATCAGCTCGTAAAAGGAATCTTCCCAGCGTGCGGCATCTCCGTTATGGAGCTTTTCCACCTGCGCAATCCCATGGGCGACACGCCGGAACATCTCTTCGGGAGTCTCCGTGACGCGCCCGTGCGCGTCCTTGCGCAGGTAGCGTGCGTGCAGCACTTTCAGGGCGTTTTCCGACAATTCCATAGCTGAATTATAATAGCATACCGATTTGCTGTCAATTTTCAATCAGTTACGAAATAGCCTCTTTGATGGTTTGTCAGGCTCTTTCAGATTTGTGTTTTTTCGTCAACGTTCTACTACACTGTCACTCTTGAATGTGCGGTTTCACTTCCTCCCTGCGTAACCCCTCCCGGCCTCCCCTTACCCTAAGGGGAGGGGTAGGATCACCGAAGTCCCCCCTTTCCGGAGGGAAGATCTGTATTCCCTTTCTTCTCGATGAGGAAGATCTGCATTCCCTTCTTACCAAGGGGGAGGAGACCGTATTCCCTCTCCTCATTCCCCCTCTTAGGGTAAGAGGGGGTGAGGGGGAGTTAGCCTCAACTGCATCCCTGACTACATACTACCCGGCTCTGGTAATTCGAAGCGCTTTTCTCGTTCCCATATTCATATCATTTTTTTACTTTAAAAACCTGTCGCAGACATATAAAATACAGGGCAACAAAGCACCATCTTCGTAAGGGTCGTTATCACCGGCAAAGGTGCGTCGGAAACCTGGAGAGCATGCCGCATATGGATAATAGATTCTTCAAGCAGCCGATCCTCAACTCCCCCTACGAGTACCCTGTTCATCACTGGGAGCTCGATGCACAGGGCCAGCCTACCCAACGGATCATCGACACACGCCGCAGCGCCGAGTTCATCACGCCGATTCCCAGGCCCCGGAAGCGCAAAGGGGCGAACGACCAGCAGCAGATGGTTTTCGACGAGGGAAAAGGGCTTTCAACGCAAAAGCAACAGTACGACCCCACTTCACTCATCAATGCGCTCCGCAGCCATGTGGACAGGTGGCGCAGCATACCGGACCCAAGCAACTGGCAGGTCACGCCCGAAACCGCCCGTCTCCTGCAGCACTGGCGGCATCACCCGTTCTCCGGCACCCGACCGTTTTTCTGCCAGATCGAAGCGGTAGAAACCGCCATCTGGTTGACGGAGGTAGCCCCGAACGATAAGGCGGGGAAAAGATTTCTTGAGCATCTGCTTAATGCCAATAATGACGCCAATCCCGGCCTGATGCGCCTGGCGCTGAAGCTGGCTACCGGAGCAGGCAAAACCACCGTCATGGCCATGCTGATTGCCTGGCAGACCATCAATGCAGTGCGCCGGCCCACCAGCAGGAAATTCACCCGGGGGTTCCTGGTCATCACGCCCGGTCTGACCATCCGCGACCGGCTGCGCGTGCTCCAGCCCAATGACCCGGACAGCTACTACCAAAGCCGTGAGCTTGTTCCCGGCTACATGCTGGGCGACATTGAGCGGGCAAAGATCGTCGTCACCAATTATCACGCCTTCAAGCTCCGCGAACGTATGGAGATGTCGAAGGGAGGTCGCTCCCTTCTCCGGGGCCGTGGCGGAGAACTCAACACTCTCGAAACCGAGGGGCAGATGCTCCAGCGGGTGATGCCCGGCCTGATGGGCATGAAGAGCATCATGGTGCTGAACGACGAAGCACACCACTGCTACCGTGAAAAGCCTGATCACGACGCTGAGGACGCTCTCTCCGGCGATGAGAGGAAAGAAGCCGAGAAGAACAACGAGGCCGCCCGCCTCTGGATTTCCGGCCTGGAAATCGTCAGCCGCAAGCTCGGCATCAACCACCTTATCGATCTGTCGGCAACACCCTTTTTCCTGCGCGGCTCAGGCTATGCCGAGGGGGTGCTGTTCCCCTGGACAATGAGCGATTTCTCCCTGATGGATGCCATCGAGTGCGGGATCGTCAAGCTGCCCCGCGTACCCGTGGCGGACAACATCCCCGGCGGGGACATGCCCCGGTTCCGCAACCTATGGGAACATATCCGCAAACGCATGCCCAAAAAGGGCCGGGGCAAGACCAACGCCCTTGATCCCCTGAGCATTCCCGTAGAGCTCCAGACCGCGCTGGAAGCCCTTTACGGCCACTACGAAAAGACTTACACTCTCTGGCAGCAGAGCGGCATCAAGGTGCCGCCCTGTTTCATCGTCGTCTGCAATAACACTTCCACTTCCAAGCTCGTTTACGACTACATAGCAGGCTTCCACCGGGAGAATGAAGACAGCTCCACCACCCTCGAAAATGGACGGTTGCCCCTGTTCCGCAACTTCGACGAGTACGGCAACCAACTCGCCCGACCGCGCACGCTCCTGATCGACAGCGAGCAGCTCGAATCCGGCGATGCTCTGGACGACAATTTCCGCGCCATGGCCTCCGACGAGATCGACCGCTTCCGCCGGGAAATCGTGGAACGCACCGGCGACCGCTCCCAAGCCGAGAACCTCACCGACCAGGAGCTGCTGCGCGAGGTCATGAACACCGTCGGCAAGGAAGGCCGCCTCGGCGAATCCATCCGCTGTGTGGTCTCGGTCTCTATGCTCACCGAAGGCTGGGACGCCAACACCGTTACCCATGTGCTGGGGGTCCGCGCCTTCGGCACGCAGCTCTTGTGCGAGCAGGTTATAGGCCGCGCCCTGCGCCGCCAGTCATACGAGCTGAATGAGGAGGCGTTGTTCAACGTCGAATATGCCGACGTCCTGGGCATTCCCTTCGACTTCACGGCCAAGCCGGTGGTCGCTCCTCCGCAAAAACCGAGAGAGACCATTCACGTCAAGGCTGTCCGTCCCGAGCGCGACTCCCTCGAAATCCGTTTCCCGCGTGTTGCCGGGTACCGGGTCGAGCTGCCGGAAGAGCGGCTGACCGCCGCGTTCACCGACGAATCCGTGCTGGAGCTCACCCCGGATCAGGTCGGCCCTTCGGTTACCAAGAACCAGGGGATCATCGGCGAAGGGGTAGATCTCAGCCTTGTCCACACGGGCGACCTGCGCCGCTCCACGCTGCTGTACCACATTACCCAACGTCTGCTCTACACCAAATGGCGCGACCCGGGTGAGGAGCCCAGGCTGCACCTCTTTGGTCAGCTCAAAAGAATCACCAAAGAATGGCTCGATACCTGCCTGGTATGCAAAGGGGGCACCTACCCGGCGCAGCTCATGTATCAGGAATTGGCCGACATGGCCTGCGAGCGTATCACCAACGGCATCACCCGGGCGCTGGTGGGTGCGCGGCCCGTCAAGGCGGTGCTCGACGCGTACAATCCAATCGGATCATCCGGTTATGTGAATTTCACCACCTCGAAAACAAGCCGCTGGGAGACCGACGCCCGGCGTTGTCATATCAATTGGGTGATCCTCGACAGCGACTGGGAGGCTGAATTCTGCCGCGTAGCAGAGTCCCATCCCCGGGTCAAAGCCTATGTCAAAAACCACGCTCTTGGGCTGGAAGTGCCCTATCGCTTCGGCTCCGAGACCCGCAGATACCTCCCCGACTTTATCGTTCTGGTGGACGACGGCCGCGGCGGGGACGACCTGCTGCACCTGGTCGTCGAGATAAAGGGGTACCGGCGCGAAGATGCCAAAGAAAAGAGGGCTACTATGGAGACGTACTGGGTGCCGGGCGTGAACAACCTGGGCGGCTATGGCCGCTGGGCCTTTGCCGAGCTTACCGATGTGTACCGGATCGAATCCGATTTCGGGGCCAGGGTTGAAGTTGAGCTTGATAAAGGAAGGGTGAAGAGTGAAGGGTGAAGTGAGAAGAACGAAGGCAGAAAAAAAGATTGACGACCTGTTTTCTCTCATCACCTCTGGGGAGGATAGCACCCGTCAGTTCAAGGTGGACGTACGCAATGGCGATTCCCTGGCCTCTGATATGGCAGCATTTGCCAATTCCGAAGGAGGGATGGTCTTCATCGGCGTGGCAGATGACGGCTCGATACCGGGGCTGTCTCAGGAAGATGTGGTCCGGATTAACCAGCTCATCAGCAACGCGGCCAGTCAGCATGTGCGTAGTGCTCTTACCGTGCAGACAGAGAATGTGTTGCTTCCGAATGGAAGCATTGTCATCGTGCTAACCATACCCAAAGGACTGGATAAGCCTTACTTCGATAAAAATGGCGTCATCTGGCTGAAATGCGGGGCAGACAAGCGTCGCATCAATTCCAAGGAAGAGCTGCGCAGGCTCTTTCAGCTTTCGAATCAGTTCCATGCGGACGAATTACCGACAAAAGCAGGAATAGACAAGCTCGATAAGCTTCGCCTGCGCGATTTCCTGCGCGATACATACAAGCTGGACTATCCCGACTTGCCCGCTGAATTGATCCGATTGTTACAAAACATGAACCTGGCTACCGATGAGGGTTTTCTGAACCTTGCGGGAGTTCTCTTGTTTGCCGAACGCCCGGAGTGGATCATGCCCCAGTTTGTTATAAAAGCGATTCGGTATCCGGGTAATGAGATTCATGTCAGTGATTATGTAGACACTGAAGATTTTTCCGGGCCATTGCGTAAAGTGTTTGATGATTCCCTGGCGTTTGTCATGCGCAACCTGCATAAAGTACAGGCCGGTCGTGGCATTAATGCACCGGGAGTATCCGAAATTCCGGAATCGGTTTTTGAAGAGCTTCTGGTTAACGCTTTGGTGCATAGGGATTACTTGGTGAGCGCCCCCATTCGCCTTTTCATTTTCGACAACCGTATCGAAATTATCAGCCCCGGCCACCTGCCCAATAATCTTACCGTGGAGAAAATTCGGGCAGGAAACTCCAATATTCGCAACCCAATTCTGGTTTCTTTTGTAGCAAAGGGGCTTTTGCCCTACCATGGGCTTGGTTCAGGAATTAAGAGGGCGCTGGAGGATTGGCAGGACATAGATTTCACCGACGATAGAGAAGGGTGCATGTTCACCGCCACAATCCGTAGAAAAGCTCTGAAAGCACCCGCTTCACCGAAAGGTTCACTAGAAAGTTCGGGGATAAGTTCGGGAAAAAGTTCGGGAAAAACTGGAGAGCAGATCATGAGGCTCCTGTCGGGCAGACCGGAAATGACTATTCCTGAACTGGCCGAAGTTCTATCGATAAGCACGCGCGCAGTCGAAAAACAGGTTGCAAAGTTAAGGTCGGAAGGTCGCCTCCGCCGCATCGGTCCGGCGAAGGGCGGGCGTTGGGAAACTGATGAAAAGAGTGAAGGATGAAGGGTGAAGAGTGAAATGGAACAACCGAGACGGGATTTGCCGGAGCGGACGTTCGAGTTTGCGCGACGGGTGGTGACATTGTGCCGGACGCTGGATCAGACGCCGGGTGTCAGCCGGACGTTAGCCAACCAACTAATAAGGTCGGGTACGTCAATCGGTGCGAACGTCGAAGAGGGACAGGGCAGCCAGAGCCGAGCTGATTTTGTCGCTAAGTATTCCATTGCTTGTAAAGAGGCTCGTGAAACTCACTACTGGTTACGATTGCTGATTGCTTCGGAGATTGCTCCGCAATCGCAAGCAAGCGATCTGGTCCAGGAAGTTAATCAGATCGTTGCAATCCTGACCTCAATAATAAAGAAATGCAGAGCAATCAACGAAGATAGGAAAAGGTGAAACTTTCACTCTTCACTCTTCCAACTTCACCCTTCTATTGCGGCGAGGAGAATAAAGGAAATGGCGCGAAATAAAAAAGATCAAAAAACTGTTGAAGCGTTGACGCACGCTGAAGCGAGCCGCAAAAATAACCCCTCCGCCGAGCATCAGTCGGTCATGCACGAAGCGGAGAAGAACCCGATCCGCGTGGCATACGAGAGGCGCAACCGGGACCTCGACCCGCAACTGGTCTGGCGTGGCAAGGACGAGCAGGACTGGTCCGACCTGGTGGTGCATGCCCCGCCGCTCTATATTCAGGAGAAGGTGCATCCCAAAGTGCTGATTGACGACCTGCTGCGCCGCAGCAAGGAAGATGCGAAAGCCGCCAAACCCCAGGTCGATCTCTTTGCCGATTTCAATGGTCTGCCCAACGAGAACGCCAGGACCGAGTTCTATCAGCATGACGCCCACTGGGCCAACCGCATGATCCTCGGGGATAGCTTGCAGGTGATGGCATCGCTAGCCGAGAGGGAAGGACTTCGCGGCAAAGTGCAGTGCATCTATATCGATCCACCCTACGGCATAAAGTTCAACTCTAACTTTCAGTGGTCAACCACCAGCCGCGATGTGAAGGACGGCAATGTAGATCACATCACCCGCGAGCCGGAGCAGGTGAAGGCGTTTCGGGATACCTGGCGGGATGGGATTCATTCATACCTGACCTATCTGAGAGACCGGCTGACCGTTGCACGGGATCTGTTGGCAGAAAGCGGGTCGATCTTTGTACAGATCGGAGATGAGAATGTCCATCGGGTACGGGCACTAATGGATGAGGTGTTTGGAGATGAGAATTTTGTAGTAACGCTGAAATTTGCAAAAACTGCGGGGCTAGGGGGGAAATACTTAGATGAAACATTTGACTATATTATCTGGTGTGCAAAAAAGATAGAGAGTCTGAAGTTCAGAAGGCCTTATTTCACTCGGATTGCTGGAGAAGCTGGAGCTACACAGTACAATATGCGAATGGACGAAGCTGGCATCTATGGAACTACTGACTTTATGGCACGAGGAAGGTTGTTTGCTCATGACAACCTAACATCCCAGACAGGTAATGATACGACTATTTTCCCCTTTACAATTAGCGGAACTGAAATAGCAGCACCCAAGAAAGGTGGCTGGAAATCTAATCTCTCTGGAATTGCTCGTTTATCAAAGGCAAACAGAATAATACGGATAGGCAAAACACCACGATATGTAAGATTCTTTGACGACGCGCCCAGTTTTCCTGTAGGATCAGCTTGGTTAGATACAGGGATTAGCGGATTTAGCGATGAGAAAGTCTATGTAGTTCAAACGACGCCTCGTGCTATCCAACGCTGCATTTTGATGTCCACAGACCCTGGCGATCTTGTCCTCGATCCTACCTGCGGTTCCGGTACTACCGCATACGTTGCTGAACAGTGGGGCCGTAGGTGGATCACTATCGATACCTCCCGAGTTGCCCTTGCGCTCGCCCGAGCCCGTAGTATGGGTGCTCGCTACCCATACTACCTGCTTGCCGACTCACCGGAAGGCCAAAAAAAGGAAGCAGAAATTACCCGTACCGCGCCTTCAAGCCGGCCTACACGCGGCGACATCCGACAAGGATTCGTTTACGAGCGCGTACCCCACGTCACCCTCAAGTCCATCGCCAATAACGCCGAGATTGATGTGATATGGGAGAAATATCAGGTAATTCTTGAGCCTCTTCGTTTAAATATCAATCAGTTACTCGGCAAAAAATGGGAGGAATGGGAAATTCCCCGTGATGCGGAGGAGAAATGGCCGGAAAAAGCGAAGAAGATCCATACCCAGTGGTGGGAGCAGCGCACCGCCCGGCAGAAGGAGATTGATGCCTCCATTGCCGCAAAGGCGGAATTTGAATATCTCTACGACAAACCCTACGAGGACAAGAAGAAAGTCCGCGTGGCCGGGCCGTTCACCGTAGAGAGTCTGTCGCCTCATCGTGTCCTGGCGGTGGGTGCTGACGATGAGCTGATCGACACCGTAGCGGAAGCAAAGGACGGCTACGGCAAGGAGCGGGATTTCGTTCAGATCATCCTCGAAAACCTCAAGACCTCCGGGGTGCAGCAGGCCCACAAGGATGACAAGATCACCTTCACCTCCCTCACCCCCTGGCCGGGCGATCTGGTCTGTGCCGAAGGACGCTA
>JADLDZ010000092.1 GCA_020846375.1 Nitrospirales bacterium
CGCGCTGCATGGATGTTCAGCACCGCCTTCTGATGGCAGTGACCATGGAACACCGCCTTTCCTTCGAGCCGGGGCAGGCCAAGCTTCCGTTCCGCGATGAACTCGCTGAGCAGGAAGGAGAGGCCTTTGATGCGCTGTCCGTCCATGTTGTTGGGAAAGAGTCCGGGAAGCTCGTCCCTGAACGCCGATACTTCACTCGGTTCAAGAAAGAGGAGGGGGACTCCCCTGCGGGCAAAGGGGTACAGGAGCTCTATGGCCTTCAGCATCTCCCGTTGCGCAAGGGAGAGCATGCCATAGTGGAGGAGGGGACGGAGGGCGGGAGGCCTTTTCGGGGGCAGAACAACCCGGAAGCCCCAGCGAGTCAGGATATCTGCGGCGGCGGCAAGGGATTCGGGGTAGAAGCAGTCGTTCAGATAATCGGGGTAGAGGAGCACCTCTTCCCCCTGCCCGTTTCTTCCGCTGCTGCGCGCAAAACCCGAAAGGAAGGTGGCCGGCGCGTATTCCGGGAGAGACCGCTCCGGGGAGATACCGGCCAGAGTCTTTGCTGCAGCGCGCAGCCCCGGCGCTCTGTTGAGGAAATTCACTACTCCCGGCAGCCGGGAGGCCGCTCCGTTCCAGAAGCCGATGAGACCCATCGCATAGGCGGCGCGCGGGCGCAGGCGGTGCTTGTAGTAGTGGGAAAGGAATTCGGATTTCCAGGTCGCTATGTCCACTTCCACCGGGCACTCGTGCCGACAGCCCTTGCAGCCAAGGCAGAGGGCGAGGGCCTCGTGCACCTCCCTGCTCTTCCATCCGTCCTTTATCAGATCCCCCCGGAGCATCTCGAAGAGGAGATGCGCACGCCCGCGCGTGGTATGCATCTCCTCGCGCGTCGCCTGAAAACTGGGGCACATGAAGGCGTCGTGGGTGCGCCTGCATTCTCCCACCCCGACGCACCGGAGCGTCGAGCGGGAGAAGCTTCCCGTATCCCGTGGAAAGCGGAAATAGGTGGCAGGCTCCCACGGCTGGTAGTCTGCGCCGATCCGGAGGTCCTGATCCGGTCTGTTTGCATCGATCACTTTCCCGGGGTTCATCTTCCAGCCCGGGTCCCAGATCGATTTGAATTCCCTGAAAGCCTCCATGAGCTCGGGACCGTACATCTTCGGCAGGAAGATGGCTTTGGACTGCCCGTCACCATGTTCCGCGGAAAAGGAACCACCATACTTTACAACGAGGTCTGCTGACCTTTCGATGAATTTCATGAAGTTCCTGATGCCTTCGTGGGTAAAGACATCGAAGGAGATGCGGCAATGAATGCACCCCTGCCCGAAATGGCCATAGAGAGACGCATGGAGGTGAAACTCCTCGATCAGCGCACGGAATTCACGGAGGTAGGAGCCGACGCGCTCCGGGGGCACGGCCGCATCTTCCCACCCCGGCCATGCGAGGGGCTCGTCCGGCACATGGGCCGTTGCACCGAGCCCGGCCTCCCTGACCTTCCATATTTCGAGCTCGTCCTGTGGGTCTGAAAAGATTTTCATGGAAGGAGGGTTTTTCGTTTTGCCGAGTTTCTCCATCACCCGGCGCGCCCGCTCTGCCGACTCTTCCTTGTCTTTCCCCCCGAATTCAACCACCAGCCAGCCTCCTCCTTCGGGCAGCAGTTTGAGGTAGCTGGTATGGAGGCCCTTCCTCTGCATGAATTTTATCAGCAGGTCGTCGAGGCCTTCGCAGCCGGTGGGGCCGTACTCCATGATCTCGGGGATGTGGTCCCCGGCGGAGTAGACATCGGGGTATCCAAGGACGAGCAGGGTCCTCCCCGGGGGGCTGTATACCAGGCGCAGCGTCGCTTCGAGGACGGTGACGCAGGTCCCTTCCGTGCCGACCAGCGCCCTCGCGATATTGAAGCCGTTTTCCGGGAGCAGCTCGTCGAGGCCATACCCTGAAACGCGACGGGGTATCCTGGGGAAGCGCTTCCTGATGAGGCCTGCGTAACGGTTCCGCAGATCTCTCAGGCGGCTGTAGATGTCCGCCCTGCGTCCGCCCGCGGCAATAATACGGTCCGCCTCTTCTTCGCTCGTCGGACCCACCTTCATGCGGAGGCCCTCGTAGGTGAGGATGTCGAGCTCCAGCACGTTGTCCGCGGTGCGGCCCGCCATCACCGAATGGACGCCGCAGGAGTTGTTTCCGATCATGCCTCCCAGGGTGCAGCGGTTATGCGTCGAAGGGTCGGGGCCGAAGGTGAGGTGGTATTTCTCAGCCTGACCGCGCAGGTCATCGAGGATCGTCCCTGGCTGCACGCGGGCCTGCTGCGCATGCGGGTCGATTTCGAGGACGCGGTTGAGGTATTTCGAGAAGTCGATGACCACCGCGACATTGCAGGTCTGGCCGCAGAGACCTGTCCCCGCACCCCGCGAGACGACAGGCGCCCCGTACCGGCTGCAGACCGCCATGACACTTTCCACGGCCTCGACGGAGCGCGGCAGGACGACCCCGATGGGCACCTGACGGTAGTTTGAGGCGTCGCTGACATAGAGCGCCTTGCTTGCGAGGTCGAAGCGCACCTCTCCGTCCACCGTCGCCTTCAGGCCTTTTTCGAGCCCTGCGACGTCGACGTCTTTCCTGTCACTGCTTCTGTTTTCTTGCGACATATCTCTCCTTGTTACTCGCACAGTTTAGACGGCATACTGTTCTGCATCCTTTCTCTTCAGTTCGATCCCCATTCCCGGCCTGCCGGGGTCAGGGGCGAGCCGCCCTCCGACAGGCTCTTGCACCCCGTCAAAGAGCATTTTTTCGATGCGGACATGGTCATGAAAATATTCGAGATGACGGGCCGACTCCGCAGCGCAGCAGAGGTGCAGGTGCAGGGAGGGTGCGGTGTGGGCCGAGAGAGGCAGGTGACCGGCCCTGCAGAGGGCCGCCGCCTCCAGAAAACAGCCGGCCCCGCAGCGGGTGGCATCCGCCTGGAGCACATCAACGGCCCCAGCCTCGATGATCCGGCGGAAGTCATCAAGGTCGAAACCGTACTCCCCCGTGGCGATCTCGATAGGAGCCGGAATCCTGTCGCGCAGCATGCGGTACCCTTCCAGGTCCCGGTAGTGCACCGGCTGCTCGTACCAGGCAACCCCGTTGCGGAGGAGCGTATCGGTCAGGGCGAGGGCCTGTTTCCGGCTATAGGCACCGTTGGCATCCACGAACAGCCCGACGGCGGGGCCGATTGCCTCTCGTGCGATCCGTATGCGCTCCGGGTCCGCCTTTGGATCACGCCCGATCTTCATTTTCACCATGGATATCCCCTCAGCGGCCCACCCCCCGAGTTGGTCGGCGAGTTCGCGGTCCGTATACGAAGTGAACCCGCCGCTCCCGTAGACGGGGATGCTCTCCCTGCACGCGCCGAGGAGCGCCAC
>JADLDZ010000093.1 GCA_020846375.1 Nitrospirales bacterium
TAAAGTAAAATTGGTCCCTTTCCTCATCATTTTCAGGGGTACCGAGGGAGGCTCCCATGGTAGAGAAGGAGAGAGTGGAAGAGGTTCTGAAAAAAATCAGGCCCGGCCTCGAGTCAGAGGGGGGAGATATTGAACTGATAGAGGTAAAAGACGATATAGTATACGTGAAATTGAAAGGGGCGTGCGGCACCTGCCCCATGTCCACCCTGACCATGAAAAACTGGGTGGAGGCGACCATGAAGAGAGAGATACCGGAGGTCAAGGCTGTTCAGGCGGCATGAATAGTTCAGCGGCAAGAGGAACTGCGGTACGGGACGAAAGACGGGAAGGCAGCGGGGGGCATCTCCCTGCATTGCTTTTCAGCTGTTTCTTCTTCTACTGCCTTCTCCTGCTCCCCGTTTCGGGGGGAGCTGACGATACCATCGAATTGAAGGGCCTGCGGCACTGGTCCACTGCAGAGTATACCCGGGTTGTCATCGATCTCTCGGCTCCTGCCGAATTTACCAGGGGAAGCCTCTCGAATCCGGAAAGACTCTTTTTCGACCTCAAGAATGCAAAAGTGGCGAAGGATGCGCAGAAGAGCCTGTCCGTCAACGGCCCACTGCTGAGGACGGTCAGGATGGGCCAGTTTACCGCGCATACCGTACGGATCGTCTTTGATCTCAGCTCAGGCGATTACGACTACAAGGTTTTCAATCTGGAGGACCCGGCGCGTCTTGTCGTCGATATCTCCCCGAAAGAGGGAGCGGATCCGAGGCAGGAGGGGAAGCCCGAGGCGAATGCAGATACGAAATCCGACAGGAAAGACCTCAGGAAAGAGGAGAGGTCTGAGGCGAATACAGAGGCGCGGCTGCTCCGGAGGAGGGTGGTCATCGATGCCGGTCATGGAGGGCACGATCCCGGGGCGGTGGGAAAGGGCGGACTCTTCGAAAAGGATGTGGTGCTGGATATTGCGCTCAAGGTGAGGGACGTCATGCGCAAGGAATACCCCGCATATGAGGTGATCCTTACGCGGGACCGGGATATCTTCATCCCCCTTGAGGAAAGGGCCTCCATCGCCAACAGGAACAAGGCGGATTTCTTCGTCTCGATCCACGCCAATGCGAGCCCGAACCGGAAGGCCCGGGGCATCGAGACCTATCTCCTGAACTGGACGAACGACGAAGAAGCGATGAAAGTGGCGGCGCGTGAGAACGCCATCTCCCTGAAAAAGATGAAGCAGGTGCAGGGCGAGTTGGGGGTCATCCTCGCCTCGCTGGAAAGGGAGAGCAAAAGGGAGGATTCGGTGAAGCTTGCCGGAACCATTCACCATTCGCTGGTATCCTCCCTTCGGACCCACTACCCCGGGGTGATCGATCTGGGGGTGAAACAGGCTCTTTTCTATGTCCTGGTGGGGGCGGCAATGCCTTCTGCTCTTGTGGAGGTCGCCTTCATCAGCAATCCTGAAGAGGAGAGGCTGCTGGAGGAGCCGTCCTACCGTCAGGGAATCGCCTCCTCCATTGTTTCCGGAATCCAGGCGTATTTCTCGTCCACTCCTCCTCCGCAGAGGCTGGTGAATGCTACGGCGCCGTCCGGAGGCAGAGAGTACACAACGAGAACGGTCGGATATACCCGCAACGCAAGGTAAGTGCGTGTCGTCCGGCATACTGCTACTCCTCTATTCTCTTTTCGCTGCTGCGGTGTTCCTGGTACGGGACCTCTCCGCCCATGCCGCTTTCTCAGCAGGTATCACCTGTGCCCTCCTCTTCCTGCCTTTCCGGAAGGTGAAGGCGGGAGTTCTGCCCATCCTGTTCTTTCTCTGCTTTACCTTTCTCGGCAATGTCTTCTACCGGACCGGGGAGGTGCTTTTCCACCTGGGCCCCCTGCGCGTTACGGATGAAGGACTGCGCCTTGCCCTGCTCCGTACGCTGCGGGTGTTCGAAATGGTGTATGCGGCAAAGATACTGGCCGTGGTGGTCTCCCTTGACGCGATGCTCGCATCCCTGAAGAGGACCCTGTCGCCCTTGGAAAGGTTCGGGGTGCCGGTCCACGATTTCTTTGCGATAACCACTTTGACGCTGCAGTGCTTTCCGGTGCTTGCGCGGAGACTCAGGGAGGAATACCGGAAAGGAACGGGGGAAGGGAGAAGGGGCAGGCCCGGGGAGAGAATACGTAGGGGGATATCCTTTCTCGTTCCCCTGTTCGTGGAGAGCATGAAGGACCCGGAGGTTTTTTTCTTTCGCCGCGAGACCCGGGATGCAATGGACCGGACAAAATGAAGCGAGAGGCGTACGATGCTTGATTTTCTCATAAAGGGTGGAGTGGTAGTCGAGGGGAGTGGCAGGGAGCCGATCGAAGCCAATGTGGGAATCGCAGGGGACAGGATCGCCCATATCGGTGCTGCATCCCCATCCGCAAATACCGTCATCGATGCGAGGGGGCTGGTGGTCTCCCCCGGCTTCATCGACACCCACGCTCATTCCGAGTTCACCCTGCTGGCGGACGGAAGGGCGGAAGGGAAGCTTTCGCAGGGAGTCACGACGGAAGTGAACGGCAATTGCGGCCTGTCCGCCGCTCCGCTGTACGGGGAGGCGCTCGCCCATCGGGAAAAGGATTGTGAAGAGCTGGGAATAGGGGAGAGGTGGTCCGCTTTCCTCGACTATTTCTCTCTCCTGTCGGCACGAGGAATCGCCTTGAACTCCTGCACGTTGTGCGGCCACGGGAATATCAGGGCTTCGGTGATCGGGTATGGGAGCGCACCCCCCGGTCCTGAGGAAATGAAAGAGATGCGGCGTCTGCTGCGGGAGGCGGTGGAGCAGGGCGCGCGAGGGCTTTCCACCGGGCTCATTTATCCGCCCGGCGTCTATTCCCGGACGGAAGAGCTCGTGGAGCTTGCGCAGGTGCCTGCAGCGGCCGGCGGTATCTACGCCTCCCATATGAGGAGCGAAGGAGATGCCCTCCTCGAATCCATCGGGGAGGTGCTCCGCATCGGGAGGGAGGCGGGAATCCGTGTCCATATTTCGCATATAAAGACCTCAGGCGAGAAGAACTGGGGAAAGGCGGAAGAGGCCATCAGCCTGATCGAGAGGGGGAGGTCCTCGGGGCTCGCTGTTACCTGCGACCGGTATCCCTATGTGGCGGCAAGCACCGACCTCGATACGGTCCTGCCCTCCTGGGTGTACGAAGGGGGTGCGGAAGAGGAGGTGAAGCGGCTCAGGGACCCGGATACTGCGGCGAGGATCAAGAGAGAGCTTGCCGCAAAAGACGATGTCTACTGGAAAGGGGTATACCTCTCCTCCGTTGCGTGCCCGGAGAACAAGTGGATGGAGGGGGAGAGCCTGTTTGCGGTTGCGGAAAAGGAAGGGAAGAGCCCGCTGGACGCTCTTTTCGCCCTCCTCATTGCCGAGCGTGTCAGAACCGGTGCTATCTTTTTCTCCATGAACGAGGAGAACCTGAGGAAATTCCTTTCCCTGCCCTATACCATGATCGGCTCCGACAGCGCGGTGCGCTCCTTCTCCGGCCCCACCTGCAGCGGAAAGCCACATCCCCGGGGCTTCGGCAGCTTCCCCCGGTTTATCGGGCGGTATGTCCGGGAGGAGAGACTCATGGGGCTTCCGGAGGCGATACGCAGGGTCTCCTCTCTCCCCGCGCAGGCCTTCGGGCTGCAGGAGAGGGGCATTCTCCGGGAGGGCTCTTTTGCCGATATTACGGTTTTCGACTATGGGAAAATCATCGACACCGCTACGTTCAAAGACCCTTTCAGGAGGGCTGAGGGCATCGAATATGTTTTTGTGAACGGCACTCCTGCCGTGAGAGGGGGCGAATTCACCGGGTCCCGTTCCGGGAGGGTTCTGTGAAGCCGGTTATCGGGATCACCATGGATATTCATGAGAATTTTCTGAGGATTCGCCATGAGTATGTTTCTGCGGTGGTACATGCCGGGGGCGTCCCCCTGCTGCTGCCTCCTGTCGGGGAGGAGATACCCTGCAGTGCAGAGGCCGTGGACGGCCTGCTGCTGACGGGAGGCGCCGATATCCCTCCCGAGGAGTACGGGGAAAGCGTTGTCGTCCCCCGCGCGTGCCTGACGCTGGTGAGAAGGGAAAGGGTCGCGTACGAGCGGGAGCTCCTGGGCGAGGTCGTAAAAAGGGGGAAGCCGGTCCTGGGGATCTGTTACGGGATGCAACTGATCAATGTCGCTTTCGGCGGCACCCTCTACCAGGATATTTCCGTCCAGGTCCCCCATGCCCTCGATCACCGGCAGAGCCCGCACCGGATTTCCCTCTCCCCTCTGCCGGGCGGCATCGACCTTGGGGCGCGGTGCGAGGCATCGGCAGCGGCGGTGAATTCTTTCCATCACCAAGCGGTGAAAGAGGCGGGAAGGGGGCTGGAAGTCTTTGCCCGCGCAGAGGATGGAGTTGTGGAAGGGTTCTTCAGCAAGGACTTTCCCTTCCTCATGGGAGTACAATGGCATCCCGAAAGGGGAATCGAAGGGGAGGGCTTTCCGGGCGGATTCTGGTTAGGCCCTCCGAATTGTGGTACACTTTCTTTAGCGATATTCGGGCTCTTCATTCAAGAGGCCCGCAAGAAGCAGGCAAGAGACAGGCGAGCGGCGGAGGTGGTCCGATTTCCCGGCAGCGGGCGGAGGGAGGCGCCTCCTGATGCCCTCTGAACCGTGACTCCTGTCCGCATCGAGGTCTTATGGCGATGAACAGGTTCTATTTTATCACCATGCTGGCACTGGTCCTGGTCTTGGGCTATCTTACTTTTCAGATTATCAGTCCGTTCCTCGCTCCCCTTGCATGGGCGATCGTCCTTACCATTGTATTTTATCCCCTTTACCTCTACCTCCTGCGGTATGTCAAATGGAAATCCGTTGCCTCCCTTCTCGTCCTCCTGGTGATTATTATGCTCATCCTGGGTCCCTTCTCTTATATGTCCTATCTGCTGTTTAATGAGATTCAGGCCCTTTCGGCATCCCTGGGCAGCGAACAGATCGGGTCGGCAGAGGGCATACTGCACCATCCGACGATCAGGTCCCTCCTGGACAGGGTATCGTCCCTCCTGAATGTTCCCCTCAGCGAGGCGGAGGTAAGGAAAGCCTTTGTCGCCGGTATCTCGCGAGTGGGAAGAGATCTCCTCGGCAGGGTTCCCGGGGGGGTGGGCAACCTGGCGAGCGCGGTGATGAATTTCATCATCATGGCCTTTTCCATATTCTTTTTCCTCAAGGACGGCGCCGGCTTCCTCGGAAAAGGGCGCGACTATATGCCTTTCTCGGAGGAGCAGAAAGCGAAGCTTTCCGGGCAGATCAAGGACATCGTCATATCGACGATCTACGGTGGGGTGGTGGTCGCCATTGTCCAGGGGATCATCGGAGGCATCGCCTATGCCTTTCTCGGAGTGCACTCGCCGGCCCTTTGGGGGTTGACGACATCGGTCGCCTCCTTTGTCCCCCTTTTGGGAACGTTTGCTGTATGGGGGGGGATAACCATTTACTTCCTTATTATGGGGATGACGGGGAAAGCCGTCATCCTCCTGTTGGTAGGGGTAGTGGGAATAAGCAGCGTGGATAATGTGCTGCGCCCCGTTCTTGTCGGTGCAAGGACAAGGATGCATATCCTCGTCATCTTCTTCAGTGTGCTGGGGGGCATCAACCTTTTCGGGCTGATCGGTTTTATCATAGGCCCCCTGGTAGTGGCGCTCTTTGTGTCAATGGTAGAAATCTTCAGGAGCTTTGAAGGAGGTCACCATGCTTGACCGGGCGGAAGTGGAGGAAATAGTCTCGAGGGAGGGAAAGGGACACTATTTTGTGAGCCTGTACCTGAATGTCGATCCTCTGTCCAACAGGGGAGGGGACTACGCGATACATTTCAAGAACATGATGAAAAATACGATGGATTCACTGGACAAGGGGCTCCATAAGAAAATCAGGGAGGATATCGACAGGATCAATCACTATGTCTCTGCAAACAAGGGATTGTTCAGGAAGGGGCTTGCGCTGCTCAGTTCGGCGGAGAGCGCTTTATGGAAGACGTACCACCTCGGAGTGCCGGTAAAGAACGAGATGGTGGTCAACTCCACCCCCTATATAAAGCCCCTGCTCGAGGTGCTGGACAACTATGAAAGATATGCTGTTGTGCTGGTGGAGAAGAAGGAGGCCCGGATCTTCGTGATCCATCTCGGGGAGATCGTCGAGTACGGTGAGGTGAAGTCCCCGGAGGTGCCGGGCAAGCACCGCCAGGCAGGCTGGTACGGCCTCGAGGAGACGAGGTTCGAGAACCATATCAATTACCACGTACGATTTCACCTGAAGGATGTTGCCGGGAAGCTGGATACCTTTCTCGGCGGGGAGCATATCGGGCGCCTGATACTCGGCGGGCCCGACGAGGCCGTTTCCGCTTTCCGTTCCCTGCTCCATAAAACGGTGCTCGACAGGGTGATCGGCACGGTAAAGCTGGAGATGTTTGCACCGCCGGACGAGGTCCTCAGGATGACGATGCAGGTGATCTCCGGGTATGAGAGGAAACAGGAGGAGGAGACGGTGGAGGCCCTTGTCACGCAATCTCTGAAGGGGAAAGGGGCCGTGATAGGGCTGGCGGATGTGATCAGCGCCCTGCAGGAGCAGAGGGTAATGAAACTGGTGGTCTTGCGGGACTATAAAGCGATCGGCTATACGTGCGGCACCTGCGGGTTCCTGAGCGCAGAGAAGGTGGAGCCCTGCCCCACCTGCGACGGGGGCGAGAAGGCGAGGCCCATCGAACATATCGCCAACCTTGCCGGTGAGATGGCGGTGCAGCAGGGTGCGGTGGTGGAGGTGGTCAGTGAGAGCAAGCGGCTGGCCGAAGCGGGAGGGATCGGGGCGTTTCTGCGGTTCTGAGGGAAGGGCAGAGGGTTCCCCCAGACCCATGCCGGAGGACGCCTGCTCATAAGGAAGGGGACAGGGGTGTGCTATAATTTCAAATGATGCGGCGTGCGTTGCTTCTTATTTCCGGTGTCCTTGCTTCTCTTTTCCTGTTCTCCTGCAGCTCCTCGAACCGCCTCGACGGGTACCTGTACCTGCGCCAGAACGCGAACCCCAGCACCCTCGACCCCGCTCTTATTGTGGATGTTTCCGGGGCGGTGATCGCCGCAAAACTTTTCAACGGTCTGGTGCGGTTCCGGGAGGATCTCGGGGTTGCCCCCGATATTGCGGAGTGGTGGGAGGTCTCCGGGGATGGGCGGATGTACCGCTTCCATCTGAGGAAAGGAGTCCGGTTCTCGAACGGACGCGAGGTGACGGCAGGGGACTTCAAGTATTCCTTCGAGCGGCTTCTCGATCCCCGGACGAAATCCCCCAACACCTGGATGCTGGACAAGGCCGAGGGCGCGCGGGAGTTCATGAAAGGTGGTGCAGGGGAGGTCAGTGGGTTCAGGGTGACCGACGCCTACACCTTCGAGGTACGGCTCACAGAGCCGTTTTCTCCCTTTTTGCGCATGCTGGCCATGACGGCGGCCTATGTGGTGCCCAGGGAGGCAGTGAAGCGGCGCGGAGAGGACTTTTCCTCCTCTCCCACCGGCACGGGTCCGTTCATGATGAAGGAGTGGCTGTCCGGAAGAGAGGTGGAATTGGTGAGGAACCCCCATTATTTCGAGGGCCGCGCAAAGGTAAAGGGTATCATGTACCGGATCATTCCCGAGGACCTGACCGCGGTGACCGAATTCGAGACCGGCAACCTCGACATACTCTCCCTTCCCTCCTCCGCGTATGCGAAATTCAGGGATGACCCGAAGTGGGGACCGCTCGTTGTTTCCATGGAAGGGCTCAACACCTACTATCTCGGGCTGAACGTATCGAAGCCGCCCTTCAGCAATGCGGCCCTCAGGAGGGCCGTTTCCCATGCCCTCGATCGGAAGAGGATCCTGGAGACGTTTCATGAGGGCAGGGGAAGACTGGCTGCCGGTCCGGTTCCCGACCTGCTCAGGAAATGGGAAGTGGAGAATGAGCATGACGCCTTCTCCTATGATCCCTCCCGGGCGTGGCGGATCATACGGGAGGAAGGCTTTGCAGGGGTACAGGCAAACATGTACGTGACCGCTGACCAGGACGTGGTGGACCTGGCGGAGATCATCCAGGCGTATCTCGCCGATGCGGGGATCACCGTGAAGATAAGACAGCTCGAATGGAGCGCCTACAAGCAGGCGGTCAACAGGGGAGAGGCGGACCTCTTCTGGCTCAGCTGGTGGGCGGATTATCCCGATGCGGAGAATTTCCTCTTCCCCCTCTTCCATTCGTCCAACCTGGGTTCTGCAGGCAACAGGACGCGGTACGTGAACCGGGAGGTGGATGCGCTTATCGAAAAGGGGCAGCATTCTCCCGGCGAAGAGGAGCGGTACGGGTATTACCGGAGGGCGGAGGAGATCATCATCGGCGACGTCCCCTGGGTCCCCTTCTGGCACCGAAACGATATCCTCGTGAAACAGCCATGGGTAGCGGGGTATAGGGTGTATCCGATTTATTCAATGGACAAGGGGACGGAAACCGCGATAACCAGGTAAGCTCTCCTCAGGAAGGTGGATCGGCCCCCGCGAAACATGATACCATAGGGAGGTTTCTCTGACCGACTCTTTGCCGCGGAGCAGATCATTAAAACGTATATCCTGAAAAGAATCTTTCTCCTGATCCCCCTCCTGCTGGGCATCACTCTCTTTGCCTTTTTTCTGCTCAAATCCCTTCCTGGAGACATTGTCCTGAGCCTTGTGGGAGAGCGTGCCAGTCCGGAAACCATTGAGAGCATCCGGAGGGAGATCGGGGCGGACAAGGGTTTCCTGCAGCAATATGCAGGGTATGTCTCTCTCCTCGCCCGGGGGGATTTCGGCAGGTCCTACTATACCAATCGTGACGTGCTGAAGGACA